>NZ_BAFB01000129.1 GCF_000248075.1 Gordonia otitidis NBRC 100426
GGTTCTCTTCATCTTCGTCATCGGCATGGTCATCGCAGCCGTGTGCGGCTACATGGCCGGTCTCATCGGGTCGTCGAATTCCCCGATCTCCGGTGTCGGCATTCTCGCCGTCATCATCGCCGCACTGCTCATCAAGTTCGTGTACGGCGCGGCCGACCCGCAACAGTCGACCATCCTCGTCGCTTTCACCCTGTTCGCCACCGCCATCGTGTTCGGCGTCGCGACGATCTCCAATGACAATCTCCAAGACCTCAAGACCGGCCAGCTCGTCGGAGCGACGCCGTGGAAACAGCAGGTGGCGTTGATCGTCGGTGTGTGTTTCGGGTCGCTGGTCATCCCACCGATCCTCGGCGTCATGAACACCGCCTTCGGATTCGCCGGCGCGCCGGGCGCTGGAGCAGACGCATTGCCTGCCCCGCAGGCGAGTCTGATCTCCGAACTGGCCAAGGGTGTGTTCGGCAACGACCTCAACTGGAGCATGCTCGGGATCGGCGCGGCCATAGGCGCCGTCGTCATCGTCATCGACGAGTTCAGTGGCCGGGTGAACAAGAAGGTTGCGCTGCCGCCGCTCGCTGTCGGCATGGGGATGTACCTACCGATGTCTGTGACGTTGATGATCACGGTGGGCGCCATTCTCGGCCACATCTACAACAAGTGGTGCGAACGCGTCGGCGGCGACGTCGGGCAGAAGAAGCGGATCGGCGTACTCGTCGCGACGGGGCTCATCGTCGGTGAAGCACTCTGGAACGTGGTCTATGCAGCCATCGTCGCGTCGACAGGCGACGACGGTGTGCTCTCGATCGTCGGTGACGGCTGGGCCAACGGCTCCCAGATCGTCGGCGTGATCGCATTCGTCATCGTCGTCCTCGGCATGTACAAGGTGACCGAGATCCTGGCCAAGCGCAGCGAGGAGACCGACCCGTCACCGCATCCCGACGCGAAATGAGCTGCGCCGCCGAGTAATGCCGACCCTTAGTCGGCAAGCGTCCCGTGTTCGAGAACCGCGAGAATCTCCGAACCCCATTCCTCGTCGAGTGGCTCCCCGGGGAACAGCAACGCACGCAACATCGCAGCGCCACCCATCATCTCGATGACGCGGTCCGGATCGGTCCCCGCACGGACCTCACCGTCGGCGACTGCAGCGACGAGACGCTCTCGGAACGCAGCGAAAACGCCTGCGAATCCTGCGATCACCCGACGATGCACTTCTGGGTCTGCTGCCATGTCGGTCACCAGTCCGGGAAGCGCGGCACGGGTCACCGGCGAGTTGAACAGCTCGCGCACCCGCGCCACCATCACCACGAGATCGTCGTCGGTGTGCCCGGTCGGCGCCGACAGTGCCGTCATGTCGGCGAACGTCGCGTCGTGGACAAGGTCCTGTTTGCCCGACCAGCGGCGGTAGAGAGCCGTCTTCGTCGTCCCAGCTCGGTCGGCGACCGCCGCCACCGTCAGACGCGCATATCCCAGCTCCACCAACAGTTCTCGCGCAGCGGCAAGAACGGCAACGTCGATCGCGCCGTCGCGTGGACGACCTTTTCCGAAAACCTTGCCAACCGTCGTCACATCTGATTCCATAACGCTACTCAGCGTAGCGTAATACGGCGGAAGGACTCGCCATGGCCACCCGACCAACCTTCGAAGAACTCGACCACCTGCAGCGCTCGGAGCGTGACACCGCGTCGATACCGTCTGCTCTCGCGTCCTGGCTCACCGACCTCCTACCTGCCGGTGCCGATCCCACGGTGACAGTCGACGCGGGCATCGACGCCAACGGCATGTCGTCGGAAACCGTCATGCTGACCGGTCGCTGGACCGAGAACGGTGCTGCGCGCGAACAACAATGGGTCATGCGGATGCAGCCACGCCCCGCCGACGTCCCGGTGTTCGCCGAGTACCACCTCGACCATCAATTCGAGGCGATGCGATTGGCCGCCGAACTCACCGACCTCCCCATCCCGACGACCCGATGGCTCGAGCCGACCGGCGACATCCTCGGCTCACCGTTCTTTCTCATGGACCGCGTCGACGGGCTCGTGCCACCGGACGTGATGCCCTACACCTTCGGTGGCAACTGGTTCTTCGACGCCCCGGCCGACAAGCGTCGCCAACTGCAGGACGCGACGATCGATGTCATAGCGACACTCCATGCCATCCCCGATGCCCGCACCACCTTCGGATTCCTCGACCCACACGCCGACACCTCGACGACCCCCCTGCGTCGACGCCTCGACGAACTGCAGCGGTTCTACGACTTCGCCGCCGCCGATCTGGGCCGGTCACCGCTCCTCGACCGTGCGATGATCTGGCTCGACACCAACTTCCCCGACGACATCGCATCCGGCGACACCGTCTTCAACTGGGGAGACGCCCGTATCGGCAACGTGATCTACCAGGATTTCCTACCGGCGGCGATCCTGGACTGGGAGATGGCCACGCTCGGCCCGCGCGAACTCGACGTCGCGTGGCTGATCTTCGCGCACAACGTCTTCCAGGAGCTCGTCGGACTCGCGAACATGCCGGGTCTCCCCGACGTGCTCCGCGAGGAGGATGTCCGCGCAACCTACCGCGACCGGACCGGCGTCGACCTCGGCGACCTGGGATGGTTCTACCTGTACTCGGCCGTGCTGTGGGGCTTGATCTTCATGCGCACCGCGTCGCGACGCATCCATTTCGGCGAGATGGCACCACCCGCCGACATCGAGGCCGAGCTCTTCTACCACCGTCCACTACTGCAACGGCTACTGGACGACCGCACCTGAGTCCCTTCCCCGGAGAGGAACCCCATGCTCGGACCACTCGACGAGTACCCCGTTCATCAACTGCCCCAACCGATCGCGTGGCCGGGCACATCCGACCGCAACTTCTACGACCGGTGCTACTTCAACGCACACGACCGAACCGGCGACATCTTTCTCGTGACCGGGCTCGGCTACTACCCGAACCTCGGCGTGAAGGACGCGTTCGTGGTGATCCGACGTGGAGACGAGCAGACCGCAGTGCACCTGTCCGACGCCATCGACCAGAACCGCCTCGACCAACACGTCGGCGGCTACCGCATCGAGGTCATCGACCCACTCCACACGATCCGACTCACCCTCGAACCCACCGACGGGATCTCCTTCGACCTGACCTGGAACGGGCTGTTCGACGTCGTGCAGGAGCTACCGCACGTGATGCGCAGCGGCAACCGGATCACCCTGGACGCGCAACGCTTCGCCCAGCTCGGCTCGTGGTCGGGATGGATTCGCATCGACGACACCGAGGTCACCGTCGAACCCTCGACGTGGATCGGCAGTCGCGATCGGTCCTGGGGAATCCGGCCGGTCGGAGAAGCCGAGCCTGCGGGACGTCCTGCCGATCCCCCGTTCGACGGCATGTGGTGGACGTATGTGCCCATCGCATTCGACGACTTCGAGCTCGTGCTCATCGTCCAGGAATCACCGGACGGCATCCGCACGCTCAACGACTGCTCTCGGGTGTGGAAGGACGGCCGCGTCGAACAACTGGGCTGGCCCAGATTCGACATCCACTACCGCTCCGGCACGCGGGAGGTCAGCGGCGCGACGATCGCGGCCACCGCTGCCGACGGGTCGTCGGTCACCATCGAGGTCACCTCCTTACTCGCTGCGCCGCTGCACGTCGGCGGCGGGTACGGCGGCGACCCGGAGTGGCAGCACGGCATGTGGCGGGGCGAGGGGTTCACCGAGCGCGTCACCTATGACATGACCGATCCGGGTGTCGTCGGCCGAATCGCATTCGGCGCCACCGACCACGTCGCGCGGGCGGAATGCCGTGCGGCCGACGGCACGACCCGGGAAGGATGGGGCATGTTCGAACACTTCTGTCTGGGCAGGCACGATCCGAGCGGCTTCACCGGTTGGGTCGACGTCGCGCCCTGACGGTTCTGCGCATTCTGCGTACCGTGGACTCATGAGCACACAAGAGATCACGCTTGGCAATTTCGAGGACACAATTTCGGCCGGCGGCACCGTGCTGGTCGACTTCTGGGCGGGCTGGTGCGGCCCGTGCCGACAGTTCGCGCCGACCTTCGAGAAGGCGTCGGAAGATCATCCCGACATCGTGTTCGGCAAGGTCGACACCGAGGCGGAACAACAACTCGCAGCGGGATTCGGCATCCAGTCCATCCCGACCTTGATGGCTTTCCGCGACGGTGTGCTGGTCTTCAATCAGCCGGGCGCGCTGCCCCCCGCCCAGCTCGAGCAGCTGATCACCGCTGTCGGCGACCTCGACATGGATCAGGTGCGAGCGGAGATCGCCGCTGCCGACGCCGCGCAGGGCGACAACCCGCAGGGTTCCTGAGTTCTCAGAACCGTCCCGCAACGAAACCGGCGAAGAGCACGACGAATCCGCCGATCTCGCCGGTCATCAGCGCAATCATCGACGCTCGTAGCGCTGGATCCTCGCGGGCGAACTGATTGGTGGTGTCGCGCATCAGCCCGTGCGCGATGTAGCTGCCGATCGCGCCGACGAAGAACACCACCATCACCATGGCCGCGGCGAGGTTCAGCCACGATGGCCACGCGCTGAGGTAGACGAAGACCGCCACGAGCAGGGTCGCAAATGCGTAGAGCAGCGCCGAACGGTGGGCGATGTCGACGTAGGGGTGCGCCAGATGATTCTCCGAGCTGCGCATCTGCTCGTACTTCCACACCCCGAGAATCAGAGCGAGCAGAAACACCAGACCCGACGCTGCGAGCGTGATAGCGGTCGCGTAGTCGAGGTCGATCGTCGTGCGCATCGCTCAACGATATCGGTCCCGCAGGTTGGGATCGGACTCCCACCACAATCCGCTTCCGGTCTCGGTGGGGTCGTGCGCGGGTAGTTCTGCGCCCGACTCCAACGCGGCGTCGACCTTCTTTTCGGTCTCGCGTTCGTCGGAACGAAACCTGCGGAAGAGCACCATGAGGAAGGGCAGTCCGACCACGTCGCCGAGAATCCAGAGGACACCGGCGCCGATGGTCTGGTCGGTGCGCAGACCAGGCCCCCACGTTCTGTGCAGCGACGTGTAGTAGTCGGCGGCGACCAGCGAGCCCTGCCACAGGACGATGCCGAGCAACCCGTCGGCGATGCTCTCGGCCGTGGTGATACCCAACGAGAGCGCCTGCGGATAGCGGCGCGGCACGGGATCGACCTGCAGGCGCGCATAGAAATAGCCGATGCCGATGACCACCAGGAGTAGGCGCGTGGCGACGTCGACCGACGCATCCCGCAGGATCAGCTCGTACCAGCCGCTGAAGTAGATCAACCACGGCACGGCGAGCATGCATGCCGAGGTCGGGATGGGGCCGAGGAGCAGGCGCGCCGCACGGCTGTCGAGCGCGGCGTCGAACCGGGCGCACCCGCGGCCGCCAAGCGATTCCCGCAGGACCGTCACCGGCCTGCCGAGCGCCAACCCGAACGGCGCGACCAGCAACAGCAGCACGAACTGCAGCGCACGGACCCAGAAGAGTGTGTCGGAGTAGACGCCGACCACACTGACACCGGCAACCAGCCACACTCCGATGCCGAGCACACCGAAAACCACCACGGCAGATCGCGGCACCGACGACCCGCCGCGCGACGACGCCCTGCGCCATGCGAGCGCGTATGCGACAAGCACGACGACGACCACAACGGTGGTGACGGTGTCGAGTCGCCATGAGGTGAGCGCGACCTCGAGTGTCAGTGGGGCGATCGACGGATGCACGACAGACAGTGTGCGCCGTCGAACGCTGCAGTGGTGCCCGAAATGACCGGTGCGCGAGCAGAATTCACGCGCAACGTAGCCGCCGCCCGAGGGCCGCGGTGGCTATCCGGACAACTCCGACAGCTCTACAGATGAATCAGCGAGCTTCTCCGGGTCGACGGGGTCGCCGGAGACGATGAGTTCCTTGATCGCGTCGAGTTGGTCCCAGATGTTGACCTGCATGCCTGCGAGAACGGTGTTGTCCCCGTCGAGCCAGAACACGACGAACTCGCGGCCCGGCACGTCACCGCGGAAGACGACCTTCTCGTAGCCGTCGGAGAGTCCGCTGTACTCCATACCCAGGTCGTACTGGTCGGTGAAGAAATACGGCAGCTTCTCGTACTCCGCACTGCCGCCGAGCATGTTGGTGACGGCGACGGTCGGCTGGTTGAGCGCGTTCGCCCAGTGTTCGACGCGAACCCGCCGCTCGAGGATCGGATGCTCGGCATTCGCGATGTCGCCGACGACGTAGATGTCGGGGTCGCTGCTGCGCAGGCCGGCGTTCACCAGCACTCCGCCACCGTCGATGTCGAGACCCGCCGACTCGGCCACCTCGAGGTTGGGCACGGCACCCGCAGCAACCAGCACGACGTCGGCCTCGATCGTGTCGCCACCCTCGAGCCGTAGTCCGGTCGCCGCGCCGTTGTCCGTCGTGATCTCTTCGACCTTCACCTCGGTACGGAGGTCGACGCCGTGCTCGCGATGCAGATCGGCGAAAACCTGCGCCACCTCGGGCCCCAGTGCGCGCAGCAGGGGGAGCTTCGCCGATTCGGCAATCGTCACCTCGACACCGCGCTCACGCGCGGACGCCGCGACCTCCATGCCGATCCAGCCGGCGCCGACGATCGCCAGGCGCGTGCCCTCGGTCAACACGTCCCGGATCGCACGCGCATCGTCGACGGTCCGTAGGTAGTGCACACCCGATGCGTCGGCGCCCGGGAGGCCGATGTGTTGCGACGACGACCCGGTGGCCAGGAGTAGCTTGTCGTAGACCAGCGTCGAACCGTCGGGAAGAGTGATCGTCTTCGCCTCGGCGTCGACCTTGTCGATGCGCGTCCCGGGTCGGAATTCGACGCGCTGGTCGAGATACCAGTCGGTGTCGTGCACTGTGAATTCGGGCAGATCCTGCTTTCCCTGCATGAATTCCTTGGACAACGGCGGCCGTTCATACGGCAACTCGTTCTCGACGCCGAAGATCACGACGTCGCCGTCGAAATCCTGCTCACGCAGCGCTTCCGCGGCCTTCGCCCCCGCGAGTCCTCCCCCGACTATCGCGATCGTTGTCACGGCTGTATACCTCCCGGTTGGTGTGGTTACACGGACTCCACTCCAACGCTACGCGTCGACCCGACTCACGCTGGGCAAACGCCACGTGATCATCACGAAACGATCACGAGGACTAGTGCCCGATTCGCGAAGTATGCACGTGACTGCCGCTTGGATATCACCAAACTCGTATTACCAATTGATAACGACACGCTGTAGGCTCTATCCCGATTCGAAGAATCCGCGCGACCGATCGGACGATCGGGCCAGTCTCGGATTCACGTTCTCCTAATGGAAGTGATCGCTCGTGTCGCATACACGTCGGGCCCCGTTCTCGCCTGCCCTACCCGTTGCAGTTCTGATGGTGGCGCTGGCCCTGGTGGTCGGTCTGATCTCCGGCGCGGGCAGCGCACGCGCCTGGGGTCCGCCCGCCAAGCAGGTCAAGGGCTTCATCAACGAGCAGATCTACAACTACGGCATGGACCACCCGGTATCGGTCCGCGCCTGGCCGTCGCAGACGACCAAGCCGAGTGACGCTCCCACGGTGATCTTCCTCGACGGCCTGCGCGCCACCAACGACTACAACGGCTGGGAACGCGAGACGAACGTCGCCTATCTGTCGCAGCACGGGTACAACGTGGTGATGCCGATCGGCGGCCAGTCGTCGTTCTACGCCGATTGGCAGCAGGCGTCGGCGAGCGCGGGCCAGCGCAACCCGTACCGCTGGGAGAGTGTGCTCAAGGGCAGCCTGCCGCAGTTCCTCGACCGACACGGCTTCCGCAACCGCACTCTCGTCGGACTGTCGATGTCGGCGAGCCAGGCAGTGATCGTCGGTAACCAGCGCCGCGACCTCTACCAGCGCGTCGTCTCGATGTCGGGCTTCATGAACCTCGTCGCGACGGGCATGCAGACCATGCTGCGCGCCGCAGCGTGGGACGCGGGCCACTACAACCTGAACGACATGTGGGGCTGGTTCCCCAATGCCCAGGCTTTTGCGCACTCGCCGACCGAGAACCTGCCGTCGATGGGCGGCCTGCACCTGTGGATGTACGCGGGCACCGGCGTGTGGGGCGACCACCAGCCCCCCGGCGCGAACAACACCGACTTCTACATCACCGGATTCAACTCGACGGCCATCGAGTCGGTCGCCGGCGAACAGAGCCGCACCTTCGCGCTCGCCGCACCCGCGTTCGGCGTGAACCTGCGCACCGACTTCCCGATCACCGGTACCCACGCGTGGGGCTACTGGCAGCAGGCGATCTGGAACATCTACAACAACGGTTGGTTCCGCAACGGCTGATCACCGATCTCCACGGAACGCGGCGTCGAAGCACATGCTTCGACGCCGCGTTGTCGTTGGAGGTGATGGTCGTTGGAGGTGATGCGTGTCAGGACGGCTCGACACCGGCGCGCCAGTACGCCTGCGCTTTCACCGACTTCTTGTCCAGCTTGTAGTCGGTCTTGAACAGCGTCGCGATCGCTCGGGTGGCCTGCATGTCGAGCGCCACCCAGCCGAAGTGGTCCGACGCGTCGAACGCCGCCGATCGCACCTCGTCGACGATCGCGGAGCCGTCGACCCCGCGGTCGATGAGATGCAGGGTGTCGTGGTCTCGGACGGCGATCGGTAGTTCTCTGTCGTCGTCGTGGGAGACCTCGAACCAGACCGTCGCAGGGACATCGGGGGTCGATTCGGTCAGCGCGGCGAGCAACGAGTTGATCGCAGGAAGCGCGGCGGGATCGCCGGCGATGAGCCACCCCGCGGGTGCGGGCTGAGGCAGCGCGAACTTCGATCCCATGAACGTCGCACTGATCTTGTCGCCCGGTTGTGCCGCCAGCGCCCAGCGGGGCGCGGCGCCGTCGTGGATAGCGAACTCGATCGAGAACGTGTCGGTCGCCGGGTTCGGATCGACCAGCGTGTAGCCGCGCTGGTGGATCTTGTCGTGCTTGTTCATGAACCACATACGAATCCACATGGTGGGGTGAACGGGGCGCTCCTCGAGCAGTCCGCCGCCGGTGAAGTCGACACGAACATAGTGATCTGTGATCTGCTTCGTGCCGGTGACGGTCAGCTCGTAGTCGTCGGCGCCGAAGAGCTTGAGTACCGCTCCCTGCCAGCCCCGCGACTTGCCCTTGGTGGGTGATTCGACCATTGTCTCGACCTTCCGTCTGCGATCTGCGGGCTCGTTAGTGAGGGTAGCCTATGTTCATTTCCGCTCCCGATGCCCGCGTCGCCGGGGTCACCCATCCCTCGTGCGTGCCACTCCGAAGACCGTGTGTGAGATTCGGTGCGGGGGTTCGCGGGTGCGCGACGTGACGGGACAGGTCGTCGAGCTGCGTATCTGGGGTACCGAGCGGATCGCGCCTGCTCTGACCCGTATGGCCAGCGGCAGGTTCGGGCTGCGCGCGACGCCCGGCCTCGAGTTCGCCAAGCTCCTGGGCACCGGTTCGGGGGAGACTTTCACCATGCGTGATGCCGACCCCCACCACTGGG
>NZ_BAFB01000128.1 GCF_000248075.1 Gordonia otitidis NBRC 100426
AAAGGTGTTGCCTACAGCCATCGTTCGATCTACCTGCACTCCATGCAGGTCTGCATGACCGACGGCCCCGGACTCAGCCAGGGCGACCGCGCACTTGCCGTCGTGCCGCAGTTCCACGCAATGTCATGGGGTCTGCCTTATGCGGCGTTCATGATCGGAGCGTCGCTCATCATGCCCGACCGCTTCCTGCAGCCCGAACCGCTCGCCGCGCTCATCGCCGCCGAACAGCCGACCACCGCCGCAGCCGTCCCGACCATCTGGCTCGGCCTGCACCAGTACCTCACCCAGCACCCGCAGGACATCTCCTCGCTTCGCGACGTCCTCATCGGCGGGTCGGCGGTGCCGCCGTCGTTGATGCACATCTTCGAGGACGAGCACAACGTCGAGGTACTCCACGCCTGGGGCATGACCGAGACCTCACCGCTGGGCTCTGTCGCCCGACCGCCCGCCGGCAGCGAGAGGGATGAGCGGTGGCGCTACCGCTACACGCAGGGTCGATTCCCAGTCTCCGTACAGGCACGCCTCGTCGGCGACAACGGCGAAACCCTCCCCCACGACGGAAAAACCGTCGGCGAACTCGAGGTCCGCGGCCCGTGGATCACCGGCGCCTACTACGGTGTTGACGCTCCGGACAAGTTCGACGACGGCTGGCTGCGCACCGGCGACGTCGGCTCGATCACGCCCGACGCCTACCTCACGCTCACCGACCGCACGAAGGACATCATCAAGTCCGGCGGTGAGTGGATCTCCTCGGTCGACCTCGAGAACGCTGTCATGGGCCACCCCGACGTCCTCGAAGCAGCGGTCATCGGCGTCCCCGATCCGAAGTGGGACGAGCGGCCCCTGGTCGCCGTGGTGCTGAGCGAGGGTTCCGACGCGACGCCCGAGTCGTTGCGAGAATTCCTGTCCGACAAGGTGGCCAAGTGGCAGCTCCCGGAGAACTGGACCATCATCCCCGAGGTCCCCAAGACCAGCGTCGGCAAGTTCGACAAGAAGCGCCTGCGGTCGACGTTCCACGACGGAGGGCTCGAGGTCACCCGGTTGTGAAGACATTCGGGCAGCGCGAGTAATCCCAAACGCCGCCCAAACTTGCAGATGCGGCTGGTGTACCACCCGCGTCTGCAAACTCGAGCCGCGTTCGGGACGGGGCGCAGTCCTACACTCACCCCATGCCCTCCGACCCCCTGACGCTCGGCCAGCAGCTGGTTGCGGTGCTGGAGGGCGGTCGGCGCACGTCGACGTACAAGCTCGCGGTGATGGTCGCGCTCCTCGACCTCGCCGTCGAATCCGTTCCCGACGACCCCGCGGCCGAAGTGCCCATTGACCTCGACGACCTGACCGACCGCGTGATGGCACTCTACTGGACCCAGCTGCGACCACTCAGCGAACGAGACCAGCTGGTGCTCCGACAATCGCGCGACGGCCGCGGCGTCATTTTCTCCGCACTCGAACAGCTCCGGGACGAATGCCGCTCCCTACGCGAAGTCCCCATCGAGACCGCGAAAATGGCTGCTCCACAGCACTACTCCGCGGCACACGACACCATCAAGAAGACTCTCGTCCGTTACCCGCTGCACCTGCTACAGCAAGTGGGCACCCACACCCACGAGTGCTTCCTCTACGACGACTCGTGGATGGGAACCGACTCGACCCGCGTCATCGCCGACCACGGCAACCGACTCGTACTCTTCGGCGGCGTCTGCCACACACTCGCTCGGCTCGCACCACTGGTGAAGCCCGCGTTCCAACTCGCATGGGTCGACGACGTGCGGCACATGAACCGCGACGTCCTCGACGACGGCCCCGACATCGCCGACCACCTCTTCGGCACCGAACGCGTTTCGCTGATCAGACCCGCGGGCATCCTCGCCGACCAGTTCGGCAACGACTGCTTCTACTGCAACGCCCGCCTGCGCGCCGGACGTCACGTCGACCACGTCCTCCCGTGGTCGCGCACCGGCATCGACGGCCTGGCGAACCTCGTCCTGTCCTGCCAGCCGTGCAACACAAGCAAATCCGACGTCCTGCCCGCGCCCTTCTACGTAGTCCGGGTCCTCGATCGCGGCCGCGACGTCATCGACGCGCTGGCCGAGAGCATTCGCTGGCCCAGCCAGTACGACCGCGTCCGATCGGCATCACACGGCCTGTACTCGACCCAGCCCGACACCACACCGGTCTGGCTGGGCCGCAAGCACATCGAACCGTTGAAACGCGTCGACTTCGACGAACACGATATCGATCTGTGAGTTGCACGGCGCACCACGACGAGGCGCACGGTCGTATATGACCGATTTGCACGCTATTGCAACACATTTCGGCAGCAATGGACTCGTTCCCGCAGTCCGACGTCGCCCTGGCGGTTAGGTTGGCTCAAGACCGCAGTGCCGTCACGGGGAGGCGAGATGACTCAAACCAATTCGGACTCACCAGAAGCAGCCAAACACACGCTGCGTCGCGACGTCGGGCTCATCGGACTTCTGTTCGCCAGCGTCGGATCGATCATCGGCAGCGGCTGGTTGTTCGGCGCCATGAACGCCGCGCAAAAGGCCGGTCCCGCCGCGATCATCTCGTGGGCGTTGGGCGCCTTCATGATCCTGCTCATCGCACTCACCTTTGCCGAACTCGGCACCATGTTCCCGGTGTCGGGTGGTGTGGTGCGCTTCCCGCACATCGTCTTCGGCTCGTTCGCGAGCTACACCGGTGGCTGGATCCTCTGGATCGCCTGCGGCACTGTCGCTCCGATCGAGGTCGAGGGCGCACTGCAGTACGCCACCAAATACGCGGCGTTCACAGAGAAGAGCACCGTCGACGGCAGTACGGTGCACACACTTACCGGACTGGGTTACATCGTCGCATTCGTGCTGCTGGCACTGTTCGTGGTCATCAACTACGTCGGCGTCCGATGGTTCGCCCGCATCAACAACGTGCTGGTGTGGTGGAAGCTCGCGATCATCCTTATCGTCATCATCGCCTTCCTGGCCACCCAGTTCCGCACCGACAACTTCACCTCGCAGGGCTTCATGCCCAACCACTGGCAGGGCGTCTTCGAAGCCATCGCGACGTCGGGAATCGTGTTCTCCTTTCTCGGTTTTCGCCAGGGAATCGAACTCGCCGGAGAAACCTCGAACCCACGCAAGTACGTACCCATCGCCGTCATCGGCTCGGTGGTGCTCACCGGCGTCATCTATGTGGCCCTCCAGGTGGCGTTCATCGGTTCACTCAATCCCGCCGACTTCGCCAGGGGCTGGTCGGAGATGGGCTTCAAGAACGACTTCGGTCCACTGGCCGCCATCGCCACCGCTCTCGGACTGGCATGGCTGGCCACGTTGCTCTACATTGACGCGATCGTGTCGCCCGCCGACACCGGCCTGATCTACACCACTGTCACCGCGCGCGTCTCCTACGCCATGTCGCGCAACGGCAACGCGCCACGACCTCTGGCCAAGACAACGCACCGCGGCGTCCCACTCGTCAGTCTGCTGGTCGCGTTCGTGCTCGGATTGATCGTGCTGCTACCGTTCCCGAGTTGGCAGCAGCTCGTCGGGTTCATCACGTCCGCGACGGTGCTGTCCTTCGCTGCGGGACCGGTGGTTGTTGCCGCGCTGCGTCGTGCCGCACCAGAACTCGACCGCCCCTTCCGTGTCCCGGGTGGCGACGTGATCCCGGTACTCGCGTTCGTCTCGTCGAATCTCATCGTGATCTGGTCGACGTGGACGATCAACTTCAAGCTGTTCATCGCGGTCCTCATCGGCCTGGTGTTGCTCGCCGTCCTCGAGATGGTCTACGACCAGCCGGTGCTCGAGATGCGTTCGGGCTCTTGGATCATCATCTGGCTGGCCGGCCTCGCCCTGATCTCCTACCTCGCAGGCGATCTCGACGACTCAGCCATCCTCGGGTTCTGGCCTGCCAACATCGTGACTGTGGCGTTCAGCATCATCGTGTTTTACGTCGCCGTGCATTACCGGCTGCCGGAGAAGACCATGCGCGAACACATGGAGCAGGTGAAGTCCGACGCCGCGCTCGAAGACGAGGAACTCGGCTGAGTGCCCACAACCGGCGAGCACGCAGTCAGCAGGGGTCACCGCTGCGGCACGCGGAGGCCCCGAACCGAGCGGGATGTAGGGACCCCCGAACCCGGACAGTCCTCACGCTAGCCGCGCAGCATCTCCCTGATCCCGTCAAGAGATGCTGCGACGTCGAATCGTTCGCGCGCACCGAACAAACTCCCTATGCCCCGCCACCTGGTGTGGTGGCGGGGTTGGGCTTGGCGCGACGACTCGGTTGAGTTCCCGCGGCGCGTGTCAGGCTGCGTCGGGCAGAGATGGTGGGTCGGTCCCGCCCGGTGGGTCGACGCCGCTCGCGGGGCCCGGTGGATCCGGCAGACTCGGCGGCTTGGGCGGATCGGGGGCGTCGGGGCCGGACGGGGGCCAACTGAAGTCGACTCGTGTGTCGCTGACGAGGACGAGCCCACTCGGCACTGCCGAGGTCAGCGAGGCCTCGACCGAACTGCGCGCGGCACCGGTGTTACGTCTCGAGTCTCCGGCGCTGTCCGTACCCTCGCCGTCCGCCATGCGTGAAGGGCTCACCGAATGGGCGGAGTAGCCAACGTCGGTGCCACTGACATGACCTGTGGCAGATGGCGAACGGTGACCGAGGTAGTCGCGCAAGTCAGCGGCGACGTCGGCAGCTCGGTTGATGTGCTCAGGGTTGAGCGGCATACCCGGCGCGGAATTGAGTCGCCACGCGACGCGGCCGGTGTCTGGTCCTTCAGTGATGATGCGCGTGGTGTACTGGCCGGGCTTCGGCCCAACCCGGCGATTGTGGATGGCGCAAGCCGGCACCAACTGGTCGATATCCGTCAGTCCACCGTCGGCCCAATCTTTTGCCGCGTGATGCATCTGCACCCGGGAGGCTGGTTCCGTACATCCCGGACCCGAACACATGCTGCCTCCGTCGGAGGCGAACGACGCGAAGCGCTGTCCCACAGTGGCGATCCGTTTGGACCTACCCAGATACAGCGGAACCGTGGTGTGATCGGCGAAGACCGCCAGAAGAGGTTGGGCGCCACTGGAAGCGGCCATCTCGACCACATCGGCGATCGGCAGCAGCGACCCGGTCGCGGTCTGCGCCACCCCGGCGCCTGCTTCGAGCTCGGCCAATGTCGTTTTCACGATCACCTGGATCGGCAGTCCCCGGTGGGTGTTGCCAAGCATCCCCGACGCCAAGACGCGCTCCAACAGCGCTGAGAGCGCATCGTGGTTGCGCTGCCCACGCGAGCGTGTGTCACGTTCAGCTGCAGCCGCCACGTCTTCGGCATTGGCGGCCGTGGCCGGACCTGACGGCGAGGCGGGGTCGTCGGGATTGTTCATCCCGGGGGTGGCCCATGCCTCCAACACCACATCGAGACGAGCCCGAGCCACCGGATCGAGATCGGCGGTCAGACGCGACATCAATTGTGCGTTTTGACGATTCACCCACAGTCGACGCCGTCGTTTGCGATCCTTGTCGTCGGTGATCGAGCCGTCCGGGTCCAGGTGAGCCAACAATCGCATGCCCAGGTTGGTGATCTCGGCTGGCGTGAACTGTGTTGCGTAGTCGGCCATCTGCGCCTCGGCGGCAACCTTCGTCTCGTCGGGGATCTCGTGTGGGACGGCTTTCAGGATGTCCAGCACGGCCTGGGCATGCGCACCGGCAATCGTGCCCTCGACAACGTGCTCGGCCAAGCGGGGACAGGTAGGCGCCAGCCGTTCACCGCCGTATGAGGTGAATGTTCCTGTCGCCGTGATCAATCGATGACGTGCCGCCGGGTCTCCGATGTGCAGGTGGTGCGACAGATAGCCTCGTACATCGCGGTATCCGAGCTTGCGGGGTACATCTCGATCGGATGCCTCCACCACCAACCGATCGGTAACCGCGCTCGACGTCCGCCTCGCCAACCGCTCAGCGTGAACTGCGGCCTCCGCCACGGCGGCATCCGACAATGTCGACACGTCGACCTGTGCCAACTCGTCGAGCACAACCGCCAACTGGCGCAGCTTCTCGGCGATGGCAGCATCCGGGGAACCTGGCAAGGCAGCGTCGAGGACGGCCGAAGTCAGCGACACTGATCCCAAACCGACACGCCCGCTTGGGACTTCGTCATCATTTCCTTGCACCTGACGCCACCCCCGCCCCCTAACCTGTGCCGTCGACAACTGTTGATCGGTGAACAGTGCTGAGTAGAGAACAATGCTGAGTAGTTGAGCAAACACGCCGGTGATTGGCCGCCGGTTGATCGAATGTGTGTTCTATGATAGCGGGCTAATCCGACATCCTCAAGGATTTGTCGAACATGTTTTCGGCTCATCGTCTGAGTCCGTACCTCGCCCGCAATGTCGGACTCGCCTGGCACACTTACTCGACGCACCATGCATCACAGACGCACTTCGCATCACCACAGTCGAGAGGGTTGACGCATGCCGCAGACGATCCCGCAGGCACCTCGCTTCGCGTCAAACGCCGAAGAGGCGATCTGGCAACGGCTGAACGAGCAACTCTCCGACACCGACCTGCTCATCGCGAATCAACGAGTCACCGACCATGACAAAGACCACGAGATCGACCTGGTGGTGGCGATCGAGGGCGCGGGAATCGCCTGTCTCGAGGTCAAGGGTGGCGAGGTGTGGCACGACGGCGAGTCTTGGTGGCAGACGCGTAGCGGCCGGCCACCGAAACGGATCGCGCCGGTCCGGCAGGCACTGGAGGGCTGTTATGCGCTACGCGATTTCGTCGAGGCTGATCCGCGGTGGACGCAGGGCCGCCGACGCTGGGACCATCTCGTCGTCTTTCCGCACTCGCAGGTCCCCGCCGATTTCGCGCTACCGGACTGCCCACGGTGGAAGATCATCGACCGCACCCAACTCGACGAGGTGATGCCGCTGGTCCGACGGGTGCTGTTGCAGAAGACGTCCGATCTACCGTTCCTCGACAGCAGCGGTATCGAGCAGCTCATGGTGGCGCTCGGCGGTCGGGGCCTTCCTCAACGCGACGTGGTCGCACGCGCGATCGACAACGAGAACGTCGCCGATGCACTCACAGCAGATCAAGCGGTCATCCTGCGCGCCATCGACCAGTTGCCGCGCGTCGAGATCCGAGGCGGCGCCGGGAGCGGAAAGACCTTCCTCGCGCTGGAACAGGCGCGTCGCCTCACGCGAGCGGGGCAACGCGTCGCGTTGGTCTGTTACTCGCACGGTCTCGCGTCATACCTCGAACGCATCACGTCGGCGTGGAACCGCAAAGACCGACCGTCGTACGTCGGCGAGTTCCACGACCTCGGGATGCAATGGGGTGCCGCTGCCGGACCGGACGAGTCTGTGCGCAGCGAGGCTGCGTCGCAGTTCTGGGAACACGAACTGCCGCAACAGATGCGCGATCTGGCCGACACGCTCCCACCCGGCAAGCGATTCGATTCGATCATCGTCGACGAGGCACAGGACTTCGCCGACGAGTGGTGGCCACCGCTCCTCGCAAGTCTGCGCGACCAGGAAACCAGCGGAATCTACGTGTTCAGCGACGAGGCGCAGCGGGTCTTCGACCGACAGGGCTCACCACCGGTCCCGCTCGTTCCCATCGTCCTAGATCACAACCTACGTAACACACGCCAGATCGCCAGATCATTCAGTTCGCTTGTGGGACAGCGCATGCTACTCAAGGGTGGTGAAGGGCCCGACGTTCGATTCGTTCCGTGCACCGCAGAAGAGTCACTCGAGGCAGCCGACGACCAGATCGACGCCCTCCTCGACGACGGCTGGCGTCCCGAGGACATCGCCTTGCTCACCACCGGTAGCCGCCATCCGGAACAGATCGAACGGCAGGCTGAGGGCAACAAGTCGTACTGGGCCACGTTCTGGGACGACGACCAGGTCTTCTATGGCCACGTACTCGGCTTCAAAGGGCTGGAGCGTCGAGTAATCGTGCTCGCACTCAATGAATCACAGCCGAGAGACAGGTCGACGGAGCGCCTCTACGTGGGGCTGTCGCGAGCGCGGGACCAACTCGTAGTGTGCGGTGATCCAGAGTTCATACGCACCGTCGGAGGACCTGAAGTTGCGCGTCGACTCGGCGTCGACTGACTACGCGGAATTGTCAGAACTTACGGATGAGGTGCAGCATTTCATCAGAGACAGGCCACCCTGCCGTGGTGCCAACACCTCGTGGCGATCGCCGTCTCCGTTACGTGTTCTTCCTTCTCCTTCGCCGGTGTCCGCTCGGCGGCGCGTTGTGTGATCGAGTCAATCACGGCGACCTGATGCCCTGTAACCACTGCCGAGGCGAGACCGATAGATCCCTGACAGCAACGCAGCTGACGATCGGAACAACATGCCACTGACTAATGATCAACTCAACGCCATCATCGACGGAATCGTCGATCTGAATCCCCAGAAACGCACGCGACGATGGAGCAGTATCAGCCTCTGCGTCCTCGACGCCGTGTGGAGTATCGGAGCCCATTACGACAAAGTCGTTGCACCCCTCGTCATCGAGTTCGCTCGCTCTCAAGGTGTCACCAACGCAGTGGTTCCGGTCAATGAGGTTCCCACCGATGATCCACTGCCTGCTCCCACACTGGCGATGTTCGACGAGGACGCATTGTTGAATCTCACCAACATGCAGCGAACTTCGACTCGCGGAGGAGTGACCAAAGCCTACGCATCGATCGCTTTTGCGCGGGTTCTATCCGATAACGGCATAGAAACACTCTCGGATGCAATCATGTACTGGCGGACAAAGAGGAGTTGACCACTATCGACACGGAACTCTCTTCCGTCCCCGGAGACGGGCAACATGGCATCCGTCGCGGATATTTCTGGATGCTTGTTGGTGACGATAACCGGATCAAGCCCGACCGGATGATTCTCAGCTGGTTTCGCCGACTTGGACTTCCGAGCGATCCCGGCTTGGCAGAGAGTTACATCCGGACTGCTGCGCCACTCGTCTCGGCGCGACTAAATCGATTTGTCACGCCCTGGGAGATCGACCACGCGATCTGGAAGCACGCTCGATCCTCTTAGGCCGTCAGAGGTCGACCGACTTGTTGCTCGCGACGTCAGGCTGGTCGCCGGACACGATCGCCTTGGCGTACTTGAGTAGCGCAACGGGTTTCGGGCTGTCGAGAGTCCAGTACTCGGCGGAGTCTGCGTGCACCTTCAGCAGCGCGACGCCCGGGTCCTCCCGACCCTTCTCGAACCAGGCTTCTGCGTGAGGGTTCCACAGCTCGTCGATGAGCTTCTGATCGTGGGTGACCGACGCCGTTCCCGCGATCGACAGGTAGCTGTCGTCGGCTTGGAGACTCACGTTGACGCGTGAGTCCTCAGCAACCTGGCCGGTCTTGGGCGATGGGTCGACGGTGAAGAAGTACAGATCGCCGTCGAACTTCCTGTCCAGCACGGCGAGCGGCCGACTCAGCAGCCTGCCGTCGGACTCACTGGTGGTGACAAAGGCGACGTTGGCCTTGGAGATCAGCTCGCCGATGCGCTCGAATTCGGTGTTGTCAGCAGTCATGGTTTTCACGCTACGCGCAAGTGCTCACTCCGCCCACCGTCGTACAATCCCACCGCCGACAGGCCGCCCGGCATGACCCACACCGCGTACCCTCCGCCATCCCGCCGTTCGCACCTACCCTGAAACCATGCGTTTCGTCATCTACGGTGCGGGAGCAATCGGCGGAGTCATCGGTGCTCACCTGGCACTTTCCGGAGCCGACACAACACTGGTCGCGCGTGGTGAGCATCTGCGCGCGATGCGCGAACACGGACTCGTCCTCGACACCGCGGACGGGCGACAATCGGTTTCAACCGCCCTTGCGTCGAATGCTTCGGAGGTCGGCTGGGACGACGACACCGTCGTTCTTCTGGCCGTCAAATCACAGCAAACCGCCGCCGCGATCGATGACCTCCGCGCGCACATGCCCGTCAAGACTCCAGTCGTCTCCGCGCAGAACGGCGTCGCCAACGAACGCGAACTACCGCGCGTTTTCCCGCACGTGTACTCGCTGTGCGTGATGCTGCCCGCGCTCCACCTCGAACCGGGCGTCGTGGTGCAGGCGTCGTCGAATCGTCCCGGGATCCTCGACGTCGGTCGCTATCCGTCGGGTACAGACGAAGTGGCGCAGTCGATTTCGTCTGCGTTACGAACCGCGACGTTCCTGTCCGAGCCGCGCTCGGACATCATGGCGTGGAAGTACCGCAAGCTGATCATGAACCTGGTCAACGGCATCGACGCCAGCTTCCGCGACGACGGCCAGGCGTTCAGCGAACTCGTTCGGCGTGCACGGGCCGAAGGCGAGCAGGTCATCACGGCAGCAGGTATCGACATCGTTTCGGAGGCCACCGACAAGCAGCGCCGCGGCGACGCCATCGTGCGCCGCGACACGGGCGAGGACTCGCTGGGCAGTTCGACGTGGCAGAGCGTCGCGCGTGGTTCGGGCAGCGTCGAAACCGACTACCTGTCCGGCGAGATCGTGCTGCTCGGACGGTTGCACGGCGTCCCGACGCCGGTCAACGCCCTCGTCCAAAGCGAAACCAACCGGCTCGTGCGCGAGGGACTGCCTGCAGCGAGTTCGGATGCGCAGATCGCGCTTTCGGGCCTGGCGTCGAGGTAGTCTCGCGCGCCGCAGCCGAGTCCCGGGGCGCATTGGAGTCCTCCGGTGGACTCGCGATCGGCCTGTCATCGACAGCCGACGGCGAAATGAGTGGTTCGGGTGCGCCCTTCTCGATCTCCTGCAGGATCTCCTCACACGTAGCGACCGCGATGCCGCACAGTTTCCGACCACGAGCGGTGAGTGCAGGATCGGTCGATCGGTCGCGCCACACCTGCAGCATGCGTCGCGCTGTCGCTGCGATCTCGCGCGGGTCGCTGTCAGGCGAGAGACCCAGGCGCAGCGCAGGGTCGGCTCCGTGTGAACCGAGCAACGAGACGAGTTCGTCGCGTACGGGTTTGGGAAGATCGTGGTCCTCACGCAACTGCGGGAAGCGCTCCGTGCGAGTGCTCGGTCCGACTCCGCGATGCGCCGTCGGAACCGCGAACATCTCCGTGGGCGAGTTCGGATCTGCCTGTTCCCCGCTTTGGCAGGACTGCGGGATCGGTCCGGAAGGTGTTGCCATGTGCATCTCCTTGCTCGTGCCGCTGGCACTACGTCTAGGGAAGGCAGCGACCCCGCCGCGACATTGTCGTCTACGACGGGGTCACATCGCGAGGGTGTGGTCTATCGACGAGGTGATCTTGTCTCGTTCACGTCGTCGACTCTGCCAGTCGACCCTTGCCACTCGATCAACACGACCTGAGAGCAGCCTTCGGATCGGCTACGCCACCCGCCTCCCGCCCCGTTGACATCCGCCGAGGCAGCTGTCGCTTCCGTGAGAACAGGCATGAGCGCGCTGATCCGCCTCCGCAGTTACACCCAATCCTGCTGTGTCTCAACGTCCTCACTGCAGGAGATGATTCCGGTGTCGAGCGCGACGAGGTATTCAACGCAGATGGCGGCCCGCGCGCCCCGTGACGAGCTCACCGTCACGGAGGCGCGGGCCGCCGAGAATCCGCTGATGCGGGTTGCTCTACTTGAACACCCCGAGCTTGCCGAACTTGTCGGCCAGCTTGTAGTACACCGCCAGCCGGGGATTGGACTTGCCGTCCTTCATTTCCTCGAGAACATCCTTGATCGCGTTGTCGAGGTAGGCATCGTTCTCGGTCAGACCGAGCTTCTTCTTGAGGAAGTTCTCGCGAACCGTCTTGAGCTCCTCCGGATCGCTGGCCGAGACAAGCGCGGCGTCGGCGTTCGACAGGGCGAGGCGGTAGGTCGACGCCATCTTCTCGACCACGGCGGGGTCGGCGTCGGGTACGTACTTCTTGACGGTTTCCAGGGCATCAGACATGGGACACTCCATTGGGTTGTCACTGGTACAGGCGTCACGGTACGCCCGCACAGACCATCAGGCCGGACGAATCGCGGGTTGTCGGGAATGTCCGTACGCGCATCGGCGGACCACTCCACCGAAGGGTGGGCGCGCCCACGGCAAGGCGCCTACTGTAGATCCGTTCGTCTATCACTCCGAACCCGCCCACGGCGGTCACTTCGCACCCTTCGAGGTACCCGACAGCTACGCCTCGGAACTACGTGCGTTCTTCCGTCCGTTCCGCTGACCCGGACGGATAGCTCGAAACCCAACCAAGCATTCGCTTGGTTTGTTACGGTCCAGGCTGCGGCAGCGATAGGCAGCGAGGGCGAACATGGGGTTCTTCAAGCAAACCAGTCCCGAAGTCGACTT
Organism: Gordonia otitidis NBRC 100426; assembly: GCF_000248075.1. Classification (GTDB taxonomy): domain Bacteria; phylum Actinomycetota; class Actinomycetes; order Mycobacteriales; family Mycobacteriaceae; genus Gordonia; species Gordonia otitidis. The sequence continues at coordinate 12,303 of NZ_BAFB01000128.1, forward strand.
CCCGACGTGGAGTCAGGGAACGCGAGCCGAGAAGATCCGCCCCATGGCACGGCAGTGGGCCGAGGTCGGGTTCGGCACCCCTGTTGCTCTTCATCTCTTCTACGTGGTCAAGATCCTCGCGTACATCGCTGTCGGTTGGGCCATCGTCGCGGCGACGCCCGGCGTCGGCGGATTCTTCGACGTCGCGTCCTGGTACAACGAGCCGGTCGTGTTCCAGAAGATCGTTCTGTACACGATGCTCTTCGAGGTCGTCGGGCTCGGTTGTGGCTTCGGACCGCTCAACAACAGGTTCTTCCCGCCGCTGGGATCGATCTTGTACTGGCTGCGCCCCAACACGATTCGTCAGCCACCGTGGCCTACTCGGGTACCACTGACCCGAGGCGACGTACGCGGACCCGTCGACATCGCGCTCTACGCCGCACTCCTCGTCATGCTCGTGGTGGGCCTCGCGAGTCCCGGCAGCAGACCGCTGCCCGACCTCGACACGGCAACCGGTGCGCTACCGGTATGGGAGGTCTGGACGATTCTCGCGCTCCTCGCCGTGGTCGGATTACGCGACAAGACAGTCTTTCTCGCCGCACGCGGTGAGGTGTACGGCGCGCTGTGTGTGACGTTCCTGTTCACAGGTGTCGACATGATCGTCGCGGCGAAGATCGTCTTCCTGGTGATCTGGCTCGGCGCGGCGACGTCGAAGCTGAACAAGCACTTTCCGTTCGTGATCGCCACGATGATGTCGAACAACGCGGTGATTCGATCGCCGAAGATGAAACGTCTGTTCTTCGAGCGCTTTCCGGACGATCTGCGGCCGGGCAGACCGTCGCGGTGGATAGCGCACTTCTCCACCGCGGTGGAGGGCCTCGTGCCGATCGTGTTGTTCTTCTCGCACGGCGGGTGGCTCACCTGGGTCGCCGCGGCTGTCATGCTGATTTTCCACTTCGGAATCCTCAGTTCCATTCCAATGGGAGTTCCGTTGGAGTGGAACGTCTTCATGATGTTCGGGGTGCTCGCACTGTTCGTCGGGCATGCCGACCTCGGACTCACCGACCTCGAGCATCCATGGTGGGTTGCGCTGCTGTTCGTCGTGGTCGCCGGCACCGTGGTGATCGGGAATCTGTTTCCGCGCAAGGTGTCGTTCTTGCCAGGGATGCGCTATTACGCAGGCAACTGGGACACGGGCATCTGGTGTATGACGCCGTCGGCGTCGGAGAAGCTCGAGAAGAACGTGGTGGCCATCGCGGCACTACCGGCATCGCAACTGCAGCGCATCTACGGCACCCCGGAAGCCGCCCAGGTCGCGCTCTACATGGGATATGCGTTCCGCGCCTTCAACAGTCATGGCCGCGCCTTGTTCACCCTTGCCCATCGAGCGATGGCGGACCACGACGAATCCCAGTACATGCTGACCGACGGTGAACGCATCTGCTCGACGGCGATGGGCTGGAACTTCGGCGACGGCCACCTCTCCAACGAACAACTCATCGCCTCACTTCAGGAACGATGCGGGTTCGAGCCGGGTGAGGTACGGATCGTGCTCGTCGACGCCCAGCCCATACACACCCAGACTCAGCAATACCGGCTGATCGACGCCGCGACAGGCGAATTCGAGAGAGGTTACGTACGCGTCGCCGATCTGGTGACCCGACAGCCGTGGGACGACGAGGTCCCGGTCAGCGTGACCTGGACAGCAACATCCGCTGACCGGCAATCGCAGTGATCGTCTTGTCCTCGCCCGGCCGGCCGTCGAGTCGATGTGTCAGCCAACTGATCGCCAGCGGCCCCGAGAGCGGCAGTAGCGAATAGTGTTCCGTCACAAGGTCGCGTACGTAGGTGACCGGAACACCCAGGTCGCGGTACCGCTGTGCCTGGGCGTCGACGTCGTCGGCGTCGATCACCTCGTCGTGCACGGCCTGCATCACCAGTAGCGGCACGCTCGGCGGGTGGGTGCCGAGTTGCAGATCGTCCATCATCTCGACGATGCCGGGGTCGGCGAGTAGGTCGGCGAGCGGAATGTCGAAGTAGTCGTCGAGGTCGTGATTGCGGAAGCGCCGGATGGCAGCGAGCGTCGGCAGCCGGGTCGCATCGTCGAGGTTACGTGCACCGAAGTCGGTGGCATGCTCGTCGATCATGCGATCGAGAGCGGGATAGACCCGACGCAAACCGGCAATCACGAGAATCGGTAGCCCGGCATGCAGACCGCCGTTGAGTCGCAGCAGCGTCGACGCCATGTCGCCGACCGGTGAGCCCAGCACGGCCCCGACGATGTTGAGTTCAGGTGCGTAGTCGGGTGCCACCTCGGCAGCCCACGACGTTGCCAGCCCGCCACCCGAATATCCCCACATGCCGATCGGACTCGTGGGGTCGAGCGCGAGGGGTTCGAAGGAGAGTGCGGCCCGAATCCCGTCCAGCGCACGGTAACCCGGCTCGCGGGGAGCGCCCCAGGCACCCTTTGCGCCCTCGTGGTCGGGAATGGAGACTGCCCAGCCCTTCGCAAGCGCGCGTCGGACCACCATGAACTCGAACGGAGCAACCGCACGCGAGGCGTCGGCGCCCTTCTGCAGGGCATAGGACGGAAAACACTGTGACGTCACCGCGTCGATCGCACACTGAAAGGACAGCACTGCGGGATTGGGATGCTTCGACCGATCGGGTACGACGACGGTCGTGACGGTCGCGTCGGGATTGCCGTCGAGATCGGTCGACCGATACAGCAGTTGCCATGCCTGGTGATGGGACACCCAGAAGTTCTTGAGTTCGACCTGCCGGGAGCGGATGACCTCCCCCGGACCGTACGAACCCAAGTCGGACGGAGCGTCGTAGAAGCTGTCCTCGGTGGGCAGCAGTGGGCCACCCGCGACATCGGCGACCGGTGCTGCGGTTGTCGACGGCACTGTCAACATCTCCGCTGTCATGTCACTCTCCTCATTGCTACTTGTATTTGCCAACACTCACAGGCGGAGGCGCATTCCGTCCGAGACCGATCGGATGATCCAGATATCGCGTCATTACTACTACTGAACTGCGCAAACGTCGGATGTCATACCCCTCACATACCGTTCTCTTCGAACACACATTCGTACTACGGGCGCTCAGGCGGCCGACAGGAGAGATGGGGAACAGCATGTCCGACCTCAGCTTCGACGATCTCATCGAGGATGCCTGGCGCGAGTTCGCCAGCACGCTCGCGCTCCGGCTGCCCCGCCTCGAAACCGGGCAGTACATCGAGGTCACACGGCAGGACGGACAGCGTCATCGGGTACTGGTTGCCTTCACTGCGGCCGACTCCGGGAAGATCCGCTGCACGCTCGACAGCGCGCTCCTCCGATCGTCAGATCGAGCCGAGTGGATCCGTACGCGCGGCCAGTTGGCCCAGCTCGGCTGGCGATTCCTACCTCGCAAGGACAACCACATGGCGCAGGCGGGACACGGCGACATCCCTCGCCTGACTCAGCTTGCGGTCAGCACACTGCGGGAGGTCTTCGGTCACGCCCACCCCGTCTTCGTCATGATCAATGATCCGTTCCGACCAGCCGCACGCACCTCCTTCGGCGAGCTTCATGACCTGACCGCTGCACTCGACGCATTACCCGACTGTGTCGCCACCGGATACGTCGTCGAAAGTGAAGCCGAGCTCCTCGCCATCACGCGTGACGTGGTGGCCACACTGTTGGGATCGCAGGTCGCGATCGTCGACGGATGCATCGAACTACCCGCGCTCGACGTCGTGCCGTGGCGCATCTTCGCATCACCTCAGGGGCCGAGCCTGGTGTTCACGACGACCCTCTCGCACCGGCTGCTCGACTCCGCGCTGCTGGGTCGGCTCGTGGTCGACCACTCGGCGCGCTGGCCAGACATCGCGCTCACCGTCGACCGTGACCACGTCTATGCGCAACGAGTCGTCGACGCCGCTGTGCTGCAACCGCAGAACATTGCATCGGCACTCTCGACGTGGCGGAGGTTTCTCGCCGACGCCGCGTGTCGACTGGTCGAGGTGTTGAACTCCGGTGGGCCGGGCGCACACAACTGCGGTTACAGCGCCGTGCCCGTGGGACTGCAGACGTTGTTCGATCTCGCTATGCGCGACAACCTCTCATCCTCCCGCATCGTTCATCTGGCCAACGGCAAGACCGACCGCCTTCGCGAGTACCTGCGGGTGTGCCGCGGCCTGGCCGCCGACGCAGCCGAGTCCGCGACGGCAGCACGCGAACGTGGTGCCGATCTCGGTGAGATCCGGCTACACAGCGACGCAACCGAGTTCTACCGACACTTCTGCGCTTTGTTGGAGGAGGCGATAGACCGCGCAACCCCGAGAGGCGCGTGACGACGTGCGCCACATATCGTCGAGGGCGTGGCGCGCATCCCCGATTCCGACCGACGAGTCGATCCGGACGCCGACAGCGCGGTTCTCGACAATCCCGCCCACTCGGCACTGCTCGGACCGCATGCGCGCTTCGCCGAGAGGTACGGCACTGCGCTCCGGTACCCGGTCGATGTGTCGCCGTGGGTCGCGCTCCCCGACGATCCGTCGACCGCCGACTGGGATGACGCCGCCGAGCTCGTCGGCCCGAACGGGACCATCACGCTCGCCACCGTGACCGTCGAGCCGCCCGAGGGCTGGATCAGCCGCATGCGCATGGCAGGCGTGCAGATGATCGGCGACACCGTGCGTGGACAGTCCGACGCCGAGGTCGTCGAGTTGGGTGCGACCGACGTCGACGACATGCTCGACCTCGTGCAAAGCACCCGCCCCGGGCCTTTTCGACGCCGCACCGTCGAATTGGGCACTTACCTCGGTATCCGCCGCGGCGGCACGCTGATCGCGATGGCGGGCGAACGGATGCATCCGCCGGGGTGGAGCGAGATCAGCGCGGTGTGCACCGATCCCGAGTTTCGCGGAGAGGGGCTGGCGAGCAGAGTGATGCTCGCGGTCGTCGAGGTGATCCGCCGTCGCGGCGACCTGCCGTTCCTGCATGCCGCCGCTGACAACACGTCGGCGATCCGGCTCTACGAGAACCTGGGATTCACGCACCGACGGGAGGCCGTGTTCCAGGCTGTGCAGCGGCCGTGATGACCCGCCGGGCAGGATGGACATCATGGACGATGCCGAGCTCTTGACACTGCCGAAGGCGGAACTGCACATCCACATCGAGGGCACGCTCGAACCCGAGATGGTGTTTGCTCTCGCCGCTCGGAACAATGTGGCGCTGCCCTACGCGTCTGTGGATCAGCTGCGCAGCGCACACGCCTTCGCCGACCTTCCACACTTCCTCGACCTGTACTACGCCTGCATGGCTGTGCTGCGTACCGAGGACGACTTCGCCGACCTCGCGGCGGCGTACCTGCGCAAGGCCGCGACGCAAGGAGTCACACACGCCGAGATCTTCTTCGATCCGCAGGCGCACACGTCGCGCGGCGTCGACCTCGGCGTCGTCGTGCGGGGGCTGCGTCGTGGGCTCGACGCGGCATCATCGGAGACCGGCGTTCACGCCGACCTGATCGCCTGCTTCCTGCGTGACAAGCCGGTCGCCGATGCCATGACAACCCTCGATGCTCTGGAACCGTTCTTCGACAGCATCATCGGGATCGGACTCGATTCCGCCGAACTCGGCTTTCCCCCAGGCCAATTCGCACCCGTCTTCGACCGTGCCCGTGATGCTGGACTCCATGTCGTGGCGCACGCGGGCGAGGAGGGGCCTGCGCAGTACATCTGGGAGGCACTCGACGTCCTCGGGATCGAACGTGTCGATCACGGTGTCCGCGCTCTCGAAGATCGCGCACTGCTCACACGGCTGGCGGCCGACCGTATCCCACTCACGACCTGTCCGCTCTCGAACGTGCGCCTGCGAGGCGTCGAAAAGCTCTCCGACCATCCGCTGCTCGATCTACTCGACGCCGGACTCGTCGTCACCATCAACTCCGACGATCCGGCCTACTTCGGCGGGTACGTCGGCGATGCGTTCGTCGAGGTGCGACGTGAGTTGGACTTGAGCGACGGTCACCTCCGCGCCATCGCACAGAATTCGTTCGACGCGTCGTTCACGGCACGCTCCAGCCACGAGCACTAGCCGGGACGACGGCACCAGTCGGACGGCGCCTGCGTGGACGGTTCGACCTCACCTGTCGAACCGTCCACGCAGGAAATGGCGGCGCCGAGATCACTGCGCAATGCAGAGACTTCCGAGGTTCAGCCCGGGAACGACGAACACGTCGGCTGTCCGGGTCATCACGATGTTGCCGAAGAACGTCTGCGAAGCAGTGAGAGTGCGATTTCCGGTCTGGTTCGGCGTCCACCTGAACACGACCTTCGAGTCGTTCGGTTGCGTCGGCAGTGTCCCTACCAGCTGGTTGCCGTCCTTCAGGGTTACCGGTCCCTTGAATGCACCGGGGATCAGCGGGACTGTCACGTTGTACTCGCAGGTTGTTGCGACCTTGCCGTCGATACCAGGTGTGACCACGGGATTCTGCACATTTGCGGACGCGGGTGCGGCCAACGCGATGGTCACCGCGCCCGCACCGGCGGTCAGCGCCGCCACCACGGTGGCGCGGCGGGTGCGACGCCCGGGTACTGCTTTGCGGATTGTCTTGTCGGACATGGTTCCTCCAGTGCTTCGATGTCGGGAGCAACGGGCTTGGAACCCGTCGACACCCAATCTCGCAAGCCCGCGAAGGAATCGAATCAGCGTGCCGGTACGTGAGTTCCCGGCACGGCACTACCTGTCCGCGCGATGACTACTCGATCCGGGGAATCACGGAGGCATGCTCCGGGCCAACTCAACGGAAGATCTCCTGCAATCGTGCGATCCCAGCGTCGTACAGTCCCTCAACGGCCGTGACCACCTCCGGGGTCGCCGACAGGGTCGCATTCCACACGAACAGCGCACCGTCGCCGTCGAGTTCGGGCCCGACGGTGATGGTCGACTCGTAGGCGTCGAGTGGGATCGGGCCATCGAGATAGCTGTAGGTGTAGGTACGCCGCGCGTCGTCGTGTTCGACGATCCGCTCGTGCGCTGGCGAACCGTCGTCGAAGATCGCGGTGCGGACCTCACCGTCGACCGACGACGAGTCGATGCCGGGGATCCATCGATGTACGCCGCCGGTATCACCGACAACTGCCCACACCTCGTCGGGTGTTGCTGGCAGGACGACAGATCGCAGAATCTGTGTCGATGCGGTTGTCATATCGTCCTCCAGGAGTGTGTTTTCCAACTGCAGTAGCCGAGTTGCGTCGACCCCCACGGATGCCAGCCACTGACGAGTACCGTTGTGGCGCAGATCCATCCATGCAAGGAATCGCAGGACTGTGGCGGGGTCCATCTGCATCGCCTCAGGTGGGTACACGTCGACGGCGTCGCCGTAACTCGCCATCTCACGCAGGCGACCCATCATGGCCGGAATGTCTTCGCTGCGCTGCGCGTAGTTGCGGCAGATGTCGCGACGTAGAACGCCTATCGAGTCGAGCACCATCGCCACGGCAACACCGGTGCGATCCTTACCCATGGTGCAGTGCACCATGGCGGGCAAACCGTCCCGGTCGAGCAGTGCGTCGATGAGCGCTCTGAAGGCGTCACACGCACCGAGATAGCCGAGGTACGTAGCCACTAGTGGATCGGCACCGGGCATGGGCGCCACCGCCGACCCCTCTGCGACGGGCGCACGAATCGCGAACGGAATGTTGAGTATCGCGACTTCCGTCGCGGAGAAGCCACCGCTGCCCTCGGCCGCTGCCTCGTAGTCGAGACGCAGATCGACGATCTGGCGGAGTCCCGTTCGCTCGACGAAGTGCCGCGCATCTGCCGCAGCGACGAATTGTGGTGTCGCACTGCGGTACAACGCGCCGTCGATTACTCGTCTTCCGTCGCTTGTGCGCAGACCGGCGATCGGGCGAAATCCGAGCAGGCCGGCGGGCCCCTCGAGGCTCGATCCCACTGGTTCCCTCATGCCGACAGCACCGTCACCACGCAGGCGTTGCCGTCCATGCCTGCGGCACCGCCACCCATGGTCTCGACCATGCCGACCCGATGCTTCTCAACCTGCCGTGGACCTGCCTCACCGCGGAGCTGCCAAACGATCTCGGCGAGTTGCGCGGTCCCGGTGGCACCGAGCGGATGCCCTCGTGACAAGAGTCCGCCACTCGGATTAACCGGTTGCGCACCACTTCTCGCGGTGTGACCCGATACCGCCAGATCGCCGCCCTTCCCTTCGTCGGCAACCCCGAGAGCTTCCAACGTCGTGATCTCGCCGATCGTGAAGGCGTCGTGCACCTCGAACACGTCGATCTCGCCGATCAACCGGCCGGCGCCTGCAAGCGCCTGCTCGCCGGCACGGCGTACGCACGCGAAGCCCCACACCTCGTCGTTGCGCTGATCCCATGGCTTACCCGACACCATTGCCGACGACTCCACGAGCACGTCACGCTGCGTCCGACGTCCGCTGCCGATCACCATCGCGCCGGCGCCGTCCGTCGTCGGACAACACTGCAGCATGGTGAGCGGATCAGCGATGGGCCGCGACCGCAGCACCTGCTCAACGGTTGGCGGCTCACGACGCAGGTGGGCACGCGGGTTGTCGACACCATTCGTCTTGTTCTTCACCGCGACTGCGGCCAACTGTTCGAGCGTGAGTCCGTAGACGTCCATGTAGCGGGCCGCCGTCAACGCGTACAGCCCCGGCAGCGGCAGACCGGTCGCCCCCTCGGGATCGGTCGCCTCCGGCACGATCGCTCCGGTGAACAGGGTCGACATCTGATCGATTCCGATGACAAGGACACAGCCGAATCGACCTTCCCGAACCGCTACAACTGCCTCATGATAGGCACTTGTGCCGCTCGCACAGGCGTTCTCGATCGTCCACATCGGTATCGCACCGATGCCCAGTCCCCGTTGGATGCGGGTCGCCACTCCCGGCGGACCGAACACCGATCCGACGACGATCGCCTCGATGTCGTCGGGTGTGACACCGGCGTCGCGGATCGCCTCGCTGACGGCACGCCATCCGAGCGCCTCGACACGTTGGTCGGTGAATACTCCGAAGTCGGATGTTCCGACCCCCCATACTGCGACATCGCCTCTCATCGCGAAACTCTTTCTGTCACTGCTGTGGTGGCGTTGTGCGCGACGAGGTCGCCCGCCTCGTCACTGTCGAAGACGACGCGATCTCCAGCGTGCGGTGCTGGCTCTGCGGCGACGTGCACCAGTACGCGGGGCCCGTTGTCGACGTCGACGTATGCCAAGGCGAAGGGCGGGCGCCATCGGCCGACAGGCATCCGCACCGTCGTGGCTGCCCAGACGGAGCCCGACGGGGAGAACCCGGCGGGCTCGATCTGGCCGAAACACACCGGGCACCAGGGCACATCAGTCTGCGACAGCGCGTGAGCACATCGTGTGCACCGCGCACCCCGGAGGAAACCGTCGACGACCCGGGGTCGGGAGTCTGCAACCGACAGGCCACCCGCCTGTGCCCCGGGTCGCCTCTTGTTGGGACGGTCGGTCAGTTCGGACTTCTTCACATCGCTGCGTTTCTCGTCTGTCGGCATCTCCCTGGTCTCCTCAGTGGTCTCCGTGAAGCGTCAGCTCGAACCCGCCGGATTCGATGTGCAGATACGCGCCGACCGATGTGGCGATGAGCTTCTTGATATTCGCGACCTCCCTGCTGCTCAGCCCGTAATCGACGGTGCGCTGCGGCGTTGCGCGCATCACGTCGATGTCGTGCTCGGGCACGAGAAGTCGGAGTATCAGCTCGTCGTCGGAGATGTCCTTGCCGAACTTTTTCCGCAGTTCGGACAGCTCCGGTTGGGGCGGTTCCCAATCGCGGTAGGTCTTCGCCTTCGGGGAGTCCATGATCTTGTCCAGAACATTCTCATCGATCGGCGCCACCGAGTCGCCGTAGAAGCCGTTGGCGTAGAGCAATACCTCGTCGGGGACCACCGAATAACGGTTTCCGGTCACCACGTTCAGCACCGCCTGAGTGCCGACGAGCTGCGAGAACGGGGTGGCCATGACCGGATATCCGAGTTCCTTGCGGATCGTGGACATTTCGTCGAGCACCTCCTCGAACCGGTCCTCCATTCCGCGGTCGCGCAGCTGTGCTTTGAAGGTGCCGGCCATGCCCCCCGGAAGTTGGTGACGGTACTGGTAGAGCGAGAACTCGACGGGTGCCCCCACCGGCAGGTCGTCGAGACCCGCGACGTTGACCAGATGCTTCTCGACCGGTTCCAACCGTGAGTCGTCGATATCGACATCGAATCCTGCGTAACGCAGGTTGGCGACAGTGTTCTCCGTCGAGGGCAATGACACCCCTGCCGCCAGCGGTCTGCTCGCGCTGTGTACCCGGTCGGCACCGGCCAGTACCGCTTCGAGGTAGTTCATCGGTGACAGGGCGTTGTTCGAATGAAAGTGCGCCTCGACGGGGAGATCGCCGGCCTCCGCCTTGATCGCCGCAATGAGGGTGCGAGTGCGCTCAGGCGTCAACAGGCCTGCTGCGTCCTCGAGTTCGATGCCATCGGCTCCGAGTGCGACGAGTTCACGCGTGCGTGCAGCGTAGTACTCGTCGGTGTGGTACGGGCTATCGGCGTAGAGGATGCACGGAAGTGCCTGGGCACCATTGGATTGCGCCACCTTGACCAAGCGGCCGATCTTGTCGGTGTTGAACAGACCGTCGTAGATCCAAAAGCTGCCGATGCCGTGCGCGCAGAGTCGCTCAACCCAGAGATCCATCACGCTGTCAGCGGTCAGGCCGAAGGTGACGATGCCGTTGCTTCGAGTACCTGCGCGCACCGTGGTGTGCGGCATGGCCTTCGACAGCGAGATCAACTGATCCCAGGGGTCCTCCTTGCAGTGCCGCACCAGGACCTCGAAGATCGAACTCCCCACCAGGTCGATCGTGCGAAACCCGGTGCGATCGAGTTCGGCGGCGATCGGCAGGCCGATCGACTTGGTCATGCGCATCCCCCACCAGCTCTGCGGCCCGTCGCGCAGTGTCTGGTCGACGATGTCGATCGTTCGCTTGCCGCCGACGGAACGGTCGGCAGAGTCGAGGTAACTACTCATCTCGTCTCCTCACGAGTGGCGCGGAACTCGTCGGCACCCGTCTGGTCTATCCAGCGGGTCGTCATCAGTCCGTCGCGGAAAATACTGGCGTTCAACAGGAATCGACTGAAGTCGACGGTGGTGGTGACCCCGTCAACGTGCAACTCCGCAAGTGCGGCGTCGAGTCGGCTGAGTGCTGTATCGCGGGTGGGTCCGTAGGCGATCACCTTGGCGATCATCGAGTCGTAGTACGGGCTGATGACCGTGCCCGCACGGCAGTGGGAGTCGACGCGGATACCGATCCCCGACGGTGGCGCCCACGTCCGGACCGTGCCGGGCATCGGGATGAAGCCGCGCTCGGGTGACTCGGCCATCACCCGTGCCTCCACTGCGTGTCCTGCGACACGAACGTCGTCCTGCCCGAAGGACAGCGGTAGTCCGGCAGCCACCCGTATTTGCTCGGCGACGAGGTCGATTCCCGACACCAGTTCACTCACGGGGTGCTCCACCTGGATGCGCGCGTTGAACTCGAGGAACGCGAACACATCGGTGTCGGTGTCGTAGACGAACTCGACGGTACCCGCACTGTCGAGGTCGATCGCCTGCGCGAATCGTACTGCGGCGGCGTGAATCTCGGCACGCGTTCTAGCCGGAAGCGCCGGCGCCGGAGACTCCTCGATCACCTTCTGATGACGCCGCTGCGCGCTGCAGTCCCGCTCGCCGACATGCACCACCGATCCGTGTTTGTCACCGATGACCTGTACCTCGATGTGACGCGCACGCCCGATGAACCGTTCTACGTAGATCCGCCCGTCACCGAACGCGGCGGTAGCCTCCGCGATCGCGATGGGCAGTCGGCGACGTAGTTCGAAGTCGTCTGCGACCACCGACATGCCACGTCCACCGCCACCGGCAACAGCCTTGATCAGGACGGGGTAGCCGATGGTCGCAGCGGCCGCGATTGCCTCGTCCGGACTCGCGGTGATGTCGGAACCGGATAAGACCGGAACGCCTGCTTCCCTCGCGATCTCGCGTGCCTGGGCCTTGTCGCCGGTCCCCGCAACGATGGCGGGGCGGGGCCCGATGAAGACGAGTCCCTCCTCGACGCAGCGTCGTGCGAAATCAGGATTCTCCGAGAGGAAACCGTATCCGGGATGGATGGCGTCACAGCCGGTCCCGAGAGCCGCCGCGAGTACGGCATCGGCGTTCAGATAACTCGCCGACGCCGCGGCGGGTCCGATGCAGATTGCGCGATCGGCCATTTCCGGAGCCATCGTGTCGCGATCGGCCTCCGAGGTCACCACGACGCTCTCGATCCCCAGCGCACGGCACGCACGCACGACCCGCACGGCTATCTCGCCACGATTGGCGACGAGCACACGCCGAATCAGTGCACCGACCGGCGTTCGGGCCTGCGCGGTGACACGACGATCTTGCAGCGCCTGTGGACTACTCATGGGGCCGGATGAGGAAGAGCGTCTGACCGAACTCCACCATGTCGGCGTTGGCGGCACGGATGGCCACCACCTCGCCGGAGACATCGGTCACGACCGGATTCATCAGTTTCATCACCTCGACGATGCCGAGCTGATCACCCGCTGACACCGTGTCACCCACGGCGACGAACGGCGGCGACCCAGGATCGGGAGCGACCCAGAACGCACCGACCGTCGGCGAGGTCACGCTGATCAGCCCGGTCTCGTCGAGTTCGACCTCGCCGGTCGAGTTCGGCACTCTCGGACCCGGTGTGACGGGTGTGGGTGCGGTCGGAGCTGCAACGGCACGCGCGGTGGTGGTGAACGGTGCCGCCGTGGGAGCGACCTGCGACGGCACCGGGGCTGGTGGGGCTGCGGCATCGCGCGGTTGCGTGCCGGCGGATTCCGGAGGTGGGCCGTCCTTGCCGACGGCGATCGTGACATCGCCGACGTCGAGGCGCATTCCCGCCCATCCCGACGCAGCGAAGGTGCGCAGGATCTCGTTGATGTCATCGGGCCCGAGTCGCGGTGTTCCCGAAATCGACTGTTCGGCTGTTGCGGCCTGCTCACTCATCGGTCAGCCTTTCGGTGTGCCACCGCGGCGAGAAGTACCGGCAGCGGTGTGGTCGTCACGATCACCTCGACACCAGCGTCGAGTGCTGCGGATACCCCGGCGTCGGTCTCGAAGTACGCGCCCGTCACGACGCGGCAGTTCTCGGGAATCTCTACGGTCTCCCCGCCGGACGCGGCGATCGCGGCGTCCGCGTCGAACACCTCGACACCCTGCGCGGTTTCGGACACCGCCCGGAGCGGGGCGATCGCGGCGGCCCAGCGTGCCAGTGCTGCGAGATCGGCGTCGTCGTCGACTCGTGTCGCCCTTCCGCCGATCTCACCGTCGAATATGCGGGCGCCGGTGGCGTCGACCGTAACGATGCGGCCGGCGAGTGCTGGCGCGGTTCCCGCACCGCAACCCACGACGCAGGGCGTATCGAGCGCCCTACTGACCACCGCCGCATGCGATGTGGCACCACCGTGCTCGGTGACAACCGCCGAGGCGGCGATCATGCCGTGTACGTCCTCCGGACTCGTCGATTCACGCACGAGAATCGATCCCGGATTCCGTTGTGCCTCATCCGCAGTGAGTACGACTCGTCCCACGGCGTATCCCGGACTCGCCGAGACCCCAGTGGCCAGTGGTTGCGTGTCACCCACCGCATCGGCATCGATACTCGGCCTCAGCAGGTGTCGGACCTGATCGGCGGTGACACGCGAGCAGGCTGTTGCCTCCTCAATGGCGTTCTCGCCGACCAGCGCCGCTGCGATACGGACCGCGGCCCTCGCGGTGCGCTTGGCCGGCCTCGACTGCAGCAGGTAGAGCTCGCCGTGCTGCACGGTGAACTCGATGTCCTGCGCGTCGGCGCCCTCGCGGTCAAGTAGATCTGCTGCGGCGATGAGCTCGTCGTGCAGGTACGCGCGATTGCTCGCCAGCCACGCCAATGGCTGCGGCGTGACGCGCCCGGAGACGACGTCTTCGCCCTGCCCGCGGGGTAGGTACTCGCCGTATGGGTCCTTGGCACCCGTGAGCGGATTGCGAGTGAACAGCACACCGGTACCAGAATTTTCGTCGAGGTTGCCGAACACCATCGCCTGTACCGTCACGGCGGTGCCGATATCGTCGGGTATGCCGTAGTGCGCCCGGTAGGCCTTCGCCCGACGTGATTGGCTGGAATCGAACACCGCAGCAACGGCTTTGCGCAGCGCGGTCATCGGATCGGTTGGAATCGTGTCGCCGGTCTCGTCGGCGATGGCGGCCGTTACGGCTGCGGTGTCCGGCAAATCCTCGAGATCCTCGACGCATCCCGACACGAGCTTTCCGTAGAGGGCGACGAACCGGCGGTGCACGTCGGCTGCGAAGTCGGCGTGCGAGGTCTCCGCGGCAAGCGCGCTCTCGGTGTCCGGGTTGATGCCGAGATTGAGGATCGTGTCCATCATCCCCGGCATCGACACCGCAGCACCCGAGCGCACCGACACCAGCAGCGGATGCTCACCGCGGCCGAAGGTACGTCCGGTGCGATCCTCGAGATAGGAGACCCCCTCTACGATCTCGGCGAAGAGTTCGTCAGACAGTCGCTTGCCCGAGGCGAAGTAGTCGGCGCACGACGTCGTGGTCACGACGAAGGCCGGCGGTACGCGCAGGCCGAGTGCACTCATGCGCCACAGGCTCCAGGCCTTACCACCTACCAGTTCTCGCGCCGGTTCGTCGTCGAGCTCGGTGATGCGGAGCACCGACGGATTGGTCACCTGTGCAGTCATTCCTCCCGCTCCTGCCCCATCATGCGCAGCAGGTGCTCGTGCATCTGGTACCAGACCGTGTGATAAGAATCGAGCCGCACGTTGCTGACATAGTCCCGGTCGCCACGGTCGACACGTTGCAGCGCGACGTCGAGCCTCGAGACGAACCGCTTCGTGATCGGATCCGAGCCTGCGAACGGTGCCAGGACCGATTCCGCGCGTTCGTGCAGACGCGCGAGCCTGTCGATGACCTTGTCGTCGTAGTCGGCATCGGAATGATCGTTCGGCTGTTGCACCCCATCGACGGTGACGGTCTGCCACGACGTCATGAGTGAGAGCATCTGCTTGTTGACGCCCTTCTCGAAGTCCGCAAGGGCAGCAGCGAGTTCGGCGTCGTTGCGCTGCTCGGCGAATGCCTCGGAATACACCGAGTCGAGGTGTTCCCGGCCTGCGGGAGTGATCATGTATGAGCCTCGTGCGGCCATCACCTGGGCGTCGGCGACCGCGGCCTCCAGGTTCTGCGACACCGTCACGTCATCCTGCTCGATGATGTCGACGAGCTGTTCGGCGCTCGCGAGTTGCTTCAGCGTGAGGCCGTGCAGGGTCAGATCTTTCGGGTCAAGCATTTTCAACCTCCTTGTGATGCGCCATCGCCTCGCGGACGGTGCGTCGCAACGACTTCCCGACCGAACTCTTCGGCAGTTCGTCCCAGAACTCGATGTGGCGGGGTCGTTTGAATCCGGCCAGTTGCGTGCTGCAGTGGTCGACGATCTCCTGCTCGGTCACGTCTTCGCGAACCACGACCGCGGCGCTGACTCGCTGGCCCCACCGCTCGTCGTCGACCCCGACGACCGCGGCCTCGCGCACCGCGGGGTGGGTGAGCAGTACGTCCTCGACCTCCCGGGGATAGACGTTGAACCCGCCGCTGATGATGACGTCATGACGTCGGTCGAGCAGGTACAGATATCCGTCGTCGTCGAGTTGTCCGATGTCGCCGGTGCGTAGCCACCCGTCCGCGCCGACCGTCTCCGCGGTCGCCTCGGGCCGCTGCCAGTAGCCACTCATGGTGTGCGGACCTCTGGTACACACCTCGCCCGCGGCCCCTGCCGGGAGCGAGTTTCCCTGCGCGTCACGGATATCGACCTCGACGAACGTGTAGGCCTTCCCGGCCGACGCGAGACGCTCCGGCGTGTGCTCGTGCGGCTGCAGGCACGTGATCGCCAGTGGCGCCTCGGCCTGTCCGTAGAGCTGAGCGAACACCGGTCCGAGCTTGTCGATCCCACGTCTGAGGAGCGCCGGAGCGATCGGCGCGCCCCCGTAGCAGAGGCGGGTCAATCCCAGTCGATCCCGGTCGATCACCGCGTCCTCGATCAGCATCGCGATCATGGTGGGCACCATGAATGTCGACGTCGCGCCGTACTCGACTGCCGCGTCGACGAATCCCTGCGGCGTGAACCTGTCGAGGATGACGCTGCTGCCGCCCTTGACCAGGTGGGGCAGGAAGAATGCACCACTACCGTGCGTGATCGGCGCAGCGTGCAGCATCACCGAGTCGGGCCCAAGGTTGGGGAGCAGGTCGACGAGGAAGTTCGCCACCTCGGCGAGTTCGCTTCGCGTCGTGAGAATCACGGCCTTGGGCTTGCCGGTAGTACCGCCCGTGTAGGCCAGTCGCAGCGGCGCCTCCGGATCGCGGACCACGCGGCACGGCCCGTCGGGCGCCGACGCGATCATAGTGTCGAGTTCGTCTGTCCCGATGACGATGTCAGTTCGCTCGGGGACCCGCCCGTCGGTGATCAGCGCACGCGAGCCAGAGTCGACGATCTTGTAGGCCAGTTCGACGTCGGTCTCTCGGGCATTGAGTGGCACCCGCACCAGTCCGGCCTTGGCCAGCGCGTAGTACGTCACGACACCGTCGATTCCGTTGGGCACCAACACCGCGACGTGATCGCCCGGCGCCAGTCCTCGTGCGAGCAGCGCGGTACCGAGACGATCGGTGACCGTGTCGAACTCGGCGAAGCTGATATTTCGTCGACCCTGGATCAGTGCCGGTGCGTCACCGAAGGTGCGCGCAGCCCTGCTGATGAGATCGGCGAGTTGCATGTGCTGTCCGCTCACTGCGCACCCTCGGTCGACGCGTGCGGACGTCCGACGCGGTACAACTCGTCGGCGAGGGGGGAACCGTGGTTCCACTTGACCCACTCCTCGTCGAGATAGCGGAACTTCTCGTCGTGCACCACGGGACTGAACCCTCGTGCACGACGGTTGTATTCATCGATGTCGATACGTCCGGCGCTGGTGGTCCAGAGTGCACTCTTCGCGTCGAGTGTCGACCCGCCGCGCAATTCGCCACCGACGGTCGGCGCGAAATCGTCGTCGACGAGCACCGAGTAGGGGATGCCGCTCATCATGTTCTGGTTGAGATTGGAGTAGCGCGCCATCGAGTACCGGTTGGTCTTCTGCTGGGGGAACCCGATGAGTCCCACCATCTCGGCGAGATAGTCACGGGCGTACTCGTCGTTCATCAGCGGCTTGAACCGCTGCACGCGTTCGTCAATGTCGAACCAATCGCTCTGCCGGTACGTGCCTGCCAGATGGGCGAAATCCTTGCCGACAGACGAATACACCAGTGCGCCCGCGTCGATCATCTGCTCACGACTCCACGTGGCCATCCGCTTCCACAGGTCGGCGGTCGCCTCGGTGAGGATGTCGCGGTAGTGCTCCATCGTCTCCGCGAGGACCTCGGCGTTCTCCATGCCCACCGGGACGTAGCCGTCGGTCAACGGATCGGAGGTGTACATACCGACGGCGGCGATGTTCGCTGCGTCGTAACTCGGCTCCGCCTCGAACGATGCCCAGTCGTCCACCAGACGGAAGTTCGTGTCGGAGAATACGATCGGGATGGTGAGGTTGTTGTGCGGCAACGTGACCGCGATTCCGTCGAGCCACGGGTAGTCGCCCTCGGTAAGGTCGAAGAAGTCGCGGACGAGCAGTTGCCGATTGTCGCCGAAGTTGTACGGCCCGCTGTTGTGGATTCCGATCCGGCACTCACAGTGCGCGAGGAAGGCGTACTGCGACAGTGTGGCAAGCAGTTTCACCGTCGCCGTGTGCAGACGGTCGCCGCTGCTCACTCCGTGCAGCTGGTCGTTGAATCCGTCGAGGGTGCGCTCGGGCAGGAACTGCGAACGATCACCGAACTCTTTGTTGCTGACATGACCGTCGTTGCGGTGGTAGGAGAGGTTGAACCGCCTGCTGAAGTCCAGGACGTCGAGGACATCGTCGGCGGCGTCCTGCGGCCGGATCAGGCCCCACGACATCAACATCTCCCGACCGAGCAGGTAGAACGCGGGCATCCCCCACGCGGCGTTGACGGTGTTGACCTTGAAGCTGGCCTCTCGGACCCGATCGCCGAGTTCCTCTGCCGGAATAACCGATTCGATCTCACGCAGCTGGGTGGGGAGGCGGTAGAAGCTGTTCAGATAGCTCAACAGCATGTAGGGGTTCATCGGGAAGAGCTTCGACTCCTGGACCGTGCGGGTGATACACAGCCAGTAGGTGGTGTCGCTCAGATTGCGGAGGAAGCTGTTCGATTCCAACAGATCGGTGTAGCGGATCTCTCGTGACATGTCGGCAGGTCTTTCTACTTGTCGAGTTTCCAGATGCGGGCGTGGCCGGTGTCTCCGGTCTCGTATGCGTCGGCGGCGGGCGGAGCCACGGACGTCTCGATCTCAACGCGGTCACCGTCGGAGAGACCGTCGATTCGGCAGTTCATCAGCGTCGGCACCCCGTACTCGCGGGCGAGGATGCCCAGGTGCGAGCGCACCGTTCCGCCCAGACAGATGACACCGTGGAAGCCCTCGAGGATGGGCGCGGTGAGTGTGCCGCCCGAATCGTCGATGACGGCGATAATGTTCTCCGGCACGCCGCTGGCCAGCAGCTCCATGACCTGCTCGATCCGCGAGATGCGCGCGACGATGCCCACCGTGTTGCTAGTCGTGGTCTGCACGTTGTCGCCACGCCCCGATAGCGACTGATCACTGCTGCCCTCGTCGGCGACGAAACCCTTGTCGCCGCCCTCGGGACGCCGATACTTCTCCGGTTCGGAGTCCAAGGACGCCGTCGCGGAGAACTCGAAGCGATACCCGCTGTCGAGCGCGTCCTGCTCGATGGCGCGCGCATCGTCGAGCGTGAACAGGTCAGCGGAGAAGACGTCGCGCTTCCAGTCGAAGTCCGCATTGGATGTACGGGTTCCGGTGAGTTCCCGGATTGCACCGTTGTAGCGCTTGGGCAGTGGGAGGGTCTCTGACGTTCCCCACTTGGGGGCTATCGTTGACGAGTCGGACATGGTGGGACTCCTTGGTCTGAGAAGCATCGCGCCCAACAGTCGTGCCGCCATATGCCCTGGTCAGAGGGCCGTATCTGGTGCACGAGCCGGGTGTGATGTAAACCTATTGACGCTGCTTCATGTGATGTAGTCCACATTGGGGGACACTTTCGCGAGCAGCTCGGCACGAGGAGTCACCGTCATGGCAATCACCACTTCCACCTGGACCCCGCCTGCGATCCTGGACGTCGAGGACTACCGCAAGGCGTTCGAGATCATCTCGGGTTGCCACGACGCCTCGACACTCGCCCAGTTCCGCGAGGGCCTCGTCGAGGCGCTGTGTCGGCATCTCGATGTCTCCAACGTGTCGTTCTTCTCGGGGTCGACCTTTCACCTCGTGTTCGAGGACACGACACCGCTGACGTCGGGCATGACCGCGAAGATGTTGCCCGAGTATCAGGAGCGCTGGGCGTCACATGACGTCTTCGGGTCTCCGCCCGCCGTGCGACAACTGTTGACCTCCTCGGTCGCGTCACTCGCCGAGCTCGAGAACCAGCACCGTCTGCCGTCGTCGTCGGAGGCATACGTCCGGCACTTCCTGCACGAGCGCTGGCATGTCGGATCTGCTGCGGGAATGCGTCTTCCGCTCGCGGGTGGACGCATCGCGCTCATCGGACTGTTCGGCAAGAACGCGGCCGACCTCGGACCGCACGAGATCGGTGTACTGCGTCTCGTCGGTCAGCAACTCGCACCGGTGACTAAGCGGCTACCCATCGAGCCGGCACTGCAGGCCGTCCGTAACCTCACGGGACGTCAACGCGAAGTGGTGAAGCTCGTCGCCGACGGTCAGAGCAACGCGCAGATCGCCGACATTCTGTGTATCGCAGAGGATTCGGTGAAGAAGTACGTCACCCGAATCCTCCACCAGACCGGCTGTCAGTCACGACTGGAGCTGGCGCTCATCGCACGGGACGCCACTCTCTGAACGAGGTGCATCCCCAGGATTCGACGTTGCTCGCCTAATTCTGTCCCCCAAAGTGGACTGCCGGTTGATGTGATCTGGTTCATATTCTGCGAAGACCCAATGCTCGCAGAAAGGGCAAGGACACATCATGTCACCATCGCTCGACCACGCTGGTACCGGCGTCAATCTCTTTGCTACAGCCAATCTTTCGGGTACCGCCCGTTGGTTCGAAGACACCTCGGACGTCCTCGACATCGACGACGACGACCTCGAGGACACGATCGCCTTCGTCCACAAGGGGGGCATGACCTTCTTGTCCCCCATCCTCCCCGACCTCAAAGGCATCGTCTGCACCGCGGGAAGCCGTGAGTCACACCTCGCCATCCTCTCGCGCGAATCCGCGGTTCCGTGTGTCCTCGCAGCGCAATTGGCGGCGGACGTTCCCTCCGGCGCACAGGTGACGCTCGGACTCACCGACGCCGAGACCGCCACGATCGACATCGTCGAGTCACCGGCGGTGATCGCGTGAGCTCTCCGACCGTCGCCCACAGCCAGCGCCTGCTGACTGATCCGGACTATGAGCCGACGCTCGAGGAATGAAACGAGCTCATCCGCGAAGGCGGCCGCGCATACAAATCCGAGCTCTCCAGGCGGACCGTCTTCGAGTCCGAACTGTTCGGCATGAACACCTACATCATCATGTCGATGATGGAGGACTACCTGCGGGTTCCCGAACGTATCCGGGTGATCACCGACAAGATGTCGCCAGAAGAGTTGGTGGCCAACAGCGTTCCCATCGGAACCAAGCGCAGCTTCATCAACCTCGCTGCCATGCCACTGCACTACCTGACGGGACGTGAGCTCTACGTCGACCTCGGCGAGAACACCCTCTCCGACGGACTCGACGAACAACTCGACGTCCTCCGATTCTGGCGTCGGGCGACCATCGCCATGCGCACCGACGGCGTGCTGTACAACATGGACGCCACACCGCCCAACAGTTCACACGTCGTCGATCGCGACATCCTCGAGTCGATCGTCTCCCAGCTCGAACCCAACGACGCAGAGACCACCACCGCCCTGCGGAAGTTCGCCGCGCGCCTGACCGCGTACGCCTTCCTGGAGAACTGCGATGCGCGTACCGCGGTCTGTGACACCGGCCCGTACGACCTCGGTGACGGCACGTTTCTCGCCTTGCGCGAACTGTGCTGCGACGGTGTCGGCGACTTCGAGTGGCTCGACGGCATCCGAGATACGTTGCCCCATCACAACTTCGTCCTTGCCTACCGCCTGCCATCGACGGTGGCGATGGACAACAACGTGTGGGGCACGGCATGGTTCACCCCGAGCGACTACCTGTCGGACGTGATCGCCGCCCGTGTGTTCACCACCGACGACACCGGTGAACTCCACGCGCTGAGCCGCGACGACGTCGTCGACATGACAGCGCACATCCGCAAGGCGCATCGCGCGCTGTATGCCCGCCTGGCTGAGACCGACCCAGAACTGCGCAATCTGTACGCCACGGAGATGTACAGCTGGAAGCTCAAGGCGTGGGCGCGGATTGCGGGATGCTACGACGACATCGATTGGTCGATCAGTCCGTCGATCCTCGCGTCGTACGAGCGATTCAGTGATCCCGACACAGCTCTCGCGCTCATCGGCGGGATCTTCGTGCCCGCGGATCGGGACAGTTGCTTCCGCCCAATCGGAGGTGCCCGGTGACCACCACCGTTCCCGTCCGCAGAGTGGGGTTCAGTTCGTACGAATTCGCGCCGATACACGGCGTCATCCGCCGCTTCCGTACCCCGCAGGACGTGTTGGACTCCTTCGACCTCGATCTAGATGGCGTCATCGCTCTCGTCGATTCCGGCGGCACCACGTTCTTGTCCCCGATCCTCGGCCGACTGCGCGGCATAGTGTGCACCTCTGGTACTACCCGTTCGCATCTGGCGATCGTGTCCCGCGAGTACGAGGTCCCGTGCCTGCTATCCGTCGACCTCGGCTCCTGGATCCCTGAGAATGGTGAAGAGGTCACCATGACTTCGGATGCGTTAGGAAAGGGAGCGCTGGTCAAAGAGAACACCATCGGTGTCGACGACCCGGGTGCGCAGCATGCAATCAGAGAACCCAACGACGACTCTGTGACCCATACGCCAATCGAGCTCGAGGGACCACGTGACGTGAGGACGTCAGGTTCGGCGGTGACCGACTGGTGGAACTACATCAGGACGGTCGGAGACGATATCGCGCGCAAACCGTTTCCGTCATCCGTCGGTCCGGACACAGTCGCCCGCTTGTGTGCGCAACCACTCACCGACGAAGGGCTCAACGACCTGATTCTCCACATGGGTCGATCGTTCAAGCCCGAGATGACGCGGCGCTCAGGCTTCACGTCTGAGTTGTTTCCGATGATGCCGTACATCGCCATGTCGACCATCGAGGACTTCCACACGTACCCGCCTCGCGTGCGTGCCATCGAAGCGGAGCGTCGAGCAGAGGACATCGGCGCCGAACTTCGTCGCCGGCCGGGGTTGATCAGTCCATTGTGGATCTGGATGGTTGGCTACCATTACCTTTGCGGTCGCGAGCAACTCATCACGCTCGGTCGGTTGCGCCCTGATGAGGACATCGACGATATTCGCACTGTGATCGACTTCTGGCGACGTCTTTCGCTCGGATACCGGGGTGACGGGACACTCGACTACAAGGACGCGGGATTCACAAATCGCTACCTTCCAGCCCCCGAAGTAGACGCTCTACGAGCTGAGCTACGACCACTCTTCGATGCGGGGAGTCGAGATCTTAAGCAACTCAACGCGACGCTGTCCGCATACGGGTTCATGTACTTCACCGATTCCCGAGTAGGAATCTGTGACAATGGGCCATACGCAGATGGGCCCGACCACGCGATTCTGATTCGCGACTTCCTGTCTCTGGATTCCGGACAGTTCTCCTATCCGTGGGCCCGAGACTGCGATCTGCGACTCAGCGGCGTGACCATGGCGCTGAGGTTTCCACGAAGAGCGTTCGGCTATTTCGAGATCAACGACTGGGGAACGACTTTCACCGAGCCTGATCAATTGCTCGGTGCCGTCACCGACGCAGCTGTCATCGGGTGGCGCGCAGACGGAAGCAGCGTCGTCCTCGAGTCCGCAGCATGGGGTGATCTCGAGAAAGAGATCACACAACACCACCTACGGCTCTATCAGGATTTCACCGGTATGGACCGGCAGGATCGGATCTTCTCCGCCACCAGGATGTACAGCTGGGGGTTGCGCCCTTTCGCAAAACAGGTTGGCATCGATGACGAGATCGACTGGTCCATCTCCGAACGGACGATGTCGCTTTATCCAGATCCACTTGATGACGACGACCAGGCCGGAGCCCTCTTTGGTGGCTCCGTGATCGCTCACTCAAGACCGAGCGCATTCACTGCCCTGCACTGAACACATTCCACGAATCGAAGCGCACACCAATATGAACTCCCGTGTGCTCGGAAAGGTATCTCATGAAGCAAGACATGCAGCTCGTTACCCCCTCGGACGAGTTTCTGATCCACCAGACCGCCGAAACATTCGCTACAGTATCGCAAGCCGACTACTCGTGGACCGAGAAAGTCTGGCTCTCGATGTTCGCACGTGACGGCTCGCTGCAGATCGACTTCGGTCTGGGAAAATACATCAACCGCAACGTGTTCGATGGCTTCGCCGGGATCTCGCGGGGTGTCGAGCAAATCACCGTCCGCGCAAGTCGC
The DNA here is from genome assembly GCF_000248075.1 of Gordonia otitidis NBRC 100426. Taxonomy (GTDB): domain Bacteria; phylum Actinomycetota; class Actinomycetes; order Mycobacteriales; family Mycobacteriaceae; genus Gordonia; species Gordonia otitidis. The sequence goes on from NZ_BAFB01000128.1 coordinate 36,133, forward strand.
GAGTACGACGATGATCCCGAACGTCTGGGCGTAGGACCAATTGATTATGAGATCATCGAGCCGATGCGGGCTCTACGGTGCACCCTCCGCGAAAACGACGTGCAACCCCTGAGTTTTGACGTCGTGTTCACTCCGATCATGGCGCCCTTTCTCGAGCGTAAAGATGCTCAGCGCGGCAGCGACGGTTTCCGCGTAGCGTCTGACCTTCGCCGTTTCCACCAGCTCGGAACAGTGTCGGGCTGGGTCGAAGTCGACGGCAAACGTACCGACATCACCGACGAGACATGGCTCGGTTACCGCGACCGGTCGTGGGGCGTACGAATGGATGTAGGCTCCCCCGCGCCTGATGTGAAAGCCCCTGACCGCATGAACCAGAACTTCATCCTGACCTGGAGCCCCATGTACTTCGAACCGGCAGACGGAAGCGATCCGTACGAGATCCACCACTATCTGCAATGGGTCGACGGAGAGGTGCACTACTTCTCGGGCTTCCTCAACCACGCAGACGGAAGTCAGCAATCGTTGTATGGCATCGCAGACGATCTGAAGTACGACGTTCAGACCAGGCGACTCCTCGGCGGGACCATCACTTTCGATGCAGGTTGGGGGGGATCGACGGGTGATCGAGATCGAGCCGGTGTCAGACACCGGATTCCATCTTGGCACCGCGAACTACTTCGGATTCAAGGGCGATAGACACGGTCAGTGGCACGGCAACGACTACACCTCCGGTGAACGCTACGAGGACATGACCGAGCGGGACACGCTTCTCGAGGTGCATCAGCTGCGCGATTGCGTGATCCGCTGCTCAGAGGGCGACGCGACTGGCTACGGAATCTTCGAGTCCATCGTCATCGGCGGCCACCCGCGCTATGGACTCAGCGGCGACGATTCATTCCTCTGACGCCGTCAGATCCATCGAGCACAGCCCGCTGGAAGCTACTACTACTTCGGGGGGCTGCCGACCGACACTCAGCGGTGCACCTTCTCAGCGTCGACATCACAGGCATCGTTGACTCTGCTGCTTGACGAACTGCTCATCCGCCGCAACCTTGAGGAAAGCACGTTGCTGTAGCTTTGCGCGCGAACTCCGTGATCGCGCGCACCACGGACGCCGGTTCGGACAGCTGCGGTGCGTGGTCGCTGCCGAGGGTGATGACTTCCGCGCCGGGAACGAGTTGCTGCATTCGCCGTTGTGCGGCCACTGGGACCGAACGGTCGTCGGTGGCCTCGACATAGAGTCTCGGGATTCGTCCGAATCGCTCCGCGGTCCAGTGCGGGGCGATGAGGCGTCCCGATTCCCGTTGCGGACACAGAGATCTCGACGCCGCGATGGCGTCGGCCGGGTCCGCCTTCTGGAAGAACACGCTGGCCGCGGCCTCCGGCGGTACGGACGTCGTCTCACCGTCGTCGCTGACCGTGAGGAATGCGGCGATACCGACGGGTGGGCGCAGCCCCGCCGCGTCGCACAGGTCGCCGAAGTTCCAGTCGGAGGGCAGCATCATTCCGGCGATGTAGGCGACACCGCAGACCCGTTCGCTGATGCGCTCGGCCACCTGGGTTGCAACGACTCCCCCTCCCGAATGACCGACGAGCAGCAGTGGTCCGTCCACGTCGTCGATCTGACGCAGCACCTCGTCGACGACGTCGCCGAGGCTTGCGGGTCTGTCCAACGTAGGACCGACGCCGGGCAGCCGTACCGGGAGAGGCCGCATTCCGGCCAGGTCCAACGGTTCGAGAAGTCGATCCCACACCCAGGTGCCCGCCCACGCGCCGTGGATCAGAACGATGGTGGGCGAGCCCCCGTCGTCGGGCGTGGGCACTGCAGCGGGCTCGGTCATCTCGCCGCTTCCGCTGCGGAACGAACGCGCGCTGCTTCGCGGACGGCGCTCGTGTTGGCCTTGCCCTGTCGGGAGCCTGCGAGCTTCGCGGCTATGTGCTCGCGGACTGTGATCGGCTCGTATGCCAGACCATTGTCGGATTCGAGATGGCTGGGCAGCGTCTCGATCGTGGCGTCGATGTTTCCGTCGTGGAAGAAGGCGACAGATCGGCGGCGTTGGATCGTCCCGTTGACGATCGGCGGCTTCACGCGGTGCAGCGTCGACATCCAGCGATCGTTGGTGAGCCGGGCGGTCAGGTCGCCGAGATTGATCAGCAGCGCACCGTCGATGGGCGAGACGTCGTGCCACACGCCATCGCGACCGAGCACCTGTAGGCCTGCGACTTGATCCGCCCACAGAACCGTGACCAGCCCGAAGTCGGTGTGCTCACCCATTCCGGTCAGATCGCCGTCGAGGGTCACCGTGCCCTCGGGCAGCGCGTAGTTGTTCATGCGCAGCACGTCGACCGAATGGTCGGTCAGATACTCGAAGAAGTCCGACGGCAGCGACAAGGCGTCGGCAAAAACGCTGGTCAGCACCCGCGCGACCCGCGCAGCGTGCGCGTAGTACTCCTCGACCTTGGGCCGGAAGCCGTCGAGATCAGGCCAGACGTTGATCCCGTAGTCGTCCTCGGAGAGGTCGAGTCCGGCAAAAGACCGCGCCTCCGTGCCGACGTTGAATGCCTCGAAGAAGTCGTTCATCCGGCTGGCCGCCTCGATACCCAAGCTGAGGCTCAGAGACTCGCTCTTGGGCGGCGAGTAGCCTCGGTTCCCCTGTGCCACATAGGTTTTCTTCTCCTCGAGCGACTGACCGAAGAAGTCGTCGACCGCCTCGCCCAAGCCGCGCCAGACGTCGTCGGGGACCGCATGGCCGAGGACCTGCACGAATCCCACCGTGGAGCACGCGCGATCCATCTCGTCTGCGACCCGGGCACGGTCTTCGGCCGTGCCGTTGCCGGTGTACGGGCTGATGTCGATGACTGGCACCTCGAACGCGGTGCTGTCGGCTTGTGTGGTTGACATGGTGAAACGGTTCCTCGTGATGTTGTGAGAGATCGCCTCTAGGCGTGGTGAAGCCGCCGAGGCGATGGCATACTGCAAGGCGCGAGCTGCACTACATATAATCCTGATTAATCTTTTATTAGCTGTGTCGATAGTGTTGCGGCACGGTTTCGATCTGTTACGCCTGCGTTAACCGCGCCCATTGCGCCGGTCACTCTGACGGATCCTCGCGCCCAGACACAGCGCCGAGACGCTGTGGCAGGCCTGCTACCTTGCAGACGTGGACGACGACCAGGCCCAGATCGCCCGCGCGCTCGGCGCAGCAATCAGAGAGACGCGAAAGGGCCTGGGACTGACGATGTCCGAGGTGGCCAGGTCGACCGAACTGTCACAGCCCTTCCTCAGTCAGATCGAGAACGGCAACACGACGCCGAGTGTCATCAACCTCCACAAGATCGCCCAGACCTTGGGAACGACCGCGCACGCCCTGCTCGAACAGAGCAACAGGCTGCCAACCGTGGTGTCGCGTGCCGGGGAGACCAACGGGTACAGCCTCGGGACGGATGCACGTGTCCGATTCTGTATCACCGGCAGACGGCTCCTCGACTGCAACGAAGTAACTGCGGGACCGCGCTCCGAATCCGAGGCGGCCACCTCGCACGCAGGAGAGGAGTTCGTCTACGTCATCTCGGGTGAACTCCGCATGAGCATCGAGGGACGCGACTACCTTCTGCATCCCGGTGACACCATCCACTACGCCGCCACGGCAACACACCGCTGGCACAACGACTCCGACGCCGAGACGGTCTTCTTGTTCGTGAGCACGCCGCCCAGCTTCTAGCGGTTTGCCGGGACGCGGTGTTCCGGTCTCGGATCGGGGGCGAATAACGGCAGACCTACGCGCGGTGCACCTCGCTGCACGGTGACGACCCCGCTCGAGCATCTTCCTCGATCTCCTCGAAAGCAGCTGTGGTCGACACGAGTTCACTAGGAGTCGCCCCATGCATGATCACACCGTCGACGCCGAGGTCGAACTGACGACGTACGAGTTCGGCGCAGCGTGTGGGCGAGCCGGTGGCAGCGCAGTCCAGCCATTCCGCAGGCAGCACTTCGCGAAGTCGCTCGAGCGTCTCCTGATCGCCAACGGCGTCGGCCCAGCCGTCGAGACCTGACACCACATTCGAGGATCGGAAACGTTCCAGCAGCGCAGGATCCCAGTTGTTGGTCTTCACGAGGAGGTCTCCGTACACCTGTAGATAGGTCGCGAGCCTTCCGACGGTCTTTTTGATGAACGTCTGGTCGTCCACCTCGTCGGTGACCGTCGCGTAGCACGACCAGATCGTGACCGAGCGTGGGTCGCGACCCGCCTGCTCAGCTGCGGTCCGGACGGTGTCCACCGCACGCACAACGGTGTCGTCGGCGAAGAAGGTGTGGAGAACCACCACGTCGTATGCGCGTCCGGCCATCGCCAGGGTGGCGGGGCCGAATGCTGTTGTCGCCAGCGGGATGTCCTCATGGAATCCGGGATCGAGCTTGAGCGCTGGGAAGTTGCCCAACCTGCCCTCGTAGTCGAGCACGGTTTCACCGTGCCAGAGCCGACGCATGAGGTGCGCGAACTCTTCCAGTTCGGCGGTGGTCGTCTGTGGCAGGCCCATGGCAGCGATCTGTGGGCGCAGACCCCTGCCTACACCCAGGGTGAACCGCCCGCCGGTGAGGCGGTGCATGGTGGTCGCGAAGGCCGCGGTGATCGCTGGATGACGGGTGTTGATGTTCGTCGCAGCGGTCGTGATGCCTATCGTGTCGGTGACTGCTCCCGCAGCTCCCGACAGTGCACACGCCTCTTTGACATTGAGCCGCTCAGAGATGAACGCCTGGCCGAGGCCTATCTCCTCCGCGAGCGCCAGCTCGTCGAGCATCTGTCGAGGGCTCTCGACGTGTCCACCGAGCGCATAGAATCCCAGTCTGTCGGTTCCGATTCGCGGATCCCGCGGCGTGTGAAGCCCGACAACAGTCTCAGACATGAGCCACCTTGCTCTGCGCGGTAGGCCCGTCAGAACTGATTGTGGAAGCATGCATGAGGGCTCCTCGTGGGTGTGCGAGACGATGGGCGCTGGCACGCGTACTGCGCGGACCCGATCTGTGAGTGGAACCTGATGTATTTCAAAGGTTTACGGCACGTGGAGTCTGCGCCCTGGATTCGCTCGGGCCCGGGCCATCGCAGGCTTCCGGGCCCGAGCGAAGACTGTGCGCTACAGGATGGTGACGGTTCCTGCAGTGCCGTTCACCTCGACGGTCGCACCATCGGCGATGCGCTTCGTCGCGTCTGTGGCCGATACGACGCACGGGATACCCAGCTCACGACTCACGATGGCTGCGTGTGAGAAGGGTGCACCGACGTCGACGATCACGGCTGACGCCGCGACGAACAGCGGGGTCCAGGAGGGATCGGTGATCGGAGCAACCAGGATGTCTCCCGGCTCGAGAGCGGACGGGTCGTCGGGGCTGGTGATCACGCGCACGCGGCCGGTCGCCGTTCCGCCGCATGCGGGCACGCCCGAGATGACGTCGCCTTGCGACGCTACCTGTGCCGTCCGATCGGCGCGCAGAGCCCACTCCGTGACGGGCGGAGGCGTGCCATCGACGACGAATGGCGGTGTGCGGTCGAACAAGTCGAGGTAGCTTCGCTCGCGGTCGGCAACCGTGTCCGTGTAGTTCTCCGGGTTGTTCAGGAAGTCGTCGAGCTCGCTGTCGAACAGCATGTAGATCTGCCGCGGCGACGCTAGGGCACCCTTCTCCGCATATCGCCTGCCGAGTTCGTTGGCGCACAGCCGGAGTTCGTGCATCAGCATCGCGGCCGTGGTGCGTCCGCGTTCACGACCGCGCATCCACAGCGCCGACGCATTGAGCACCGCCTCGAACTGGGCGGAAGCCTCGGCGTCGGCCGCCAACATCTCCCTGATTGCCTGCGCCGATGCATCACGCTGCGATGATCGCTCCGCCGACTTGCTGGCCGGCGCTTCGCTCTCGGCGACATCGCGCATGCGGTCGATCGTGGCCAGCGCGAGGTCGGGATCGACGCCCCAGGTGATCGCCCGGATCTCCC
>NZ_BAFB01000127.1 GCF_000248075.1 Gordonia otitidis NBRC 100426
CGATGGCCATCGCTGCGATGAGTGCGACCCTCGGTGTCGGCGGTGCGATCGGCCTGCCGCTGTCTGCGTGGATCGCACAGACATGGAACTGGCACGCCCTGTTCTGGGTCGCCGCGGCTCTCGGCGCCGTCGTGCTGGCGCTGGTCGTCGTCGTCGTGCCGCACGTGCCCGACGCCACCGGTGGCCGCCTCGACATCGTCGGCGCCATCGGCCTGGCGATCGGCCTGTGTGCAGCGCTCATCGCTGTCTCGAAGGGCAACGACTGGGGGTGGGCATCCGGCACGACGCTGGGGCTGCTCGCCGCAGGCATCGTCGTCCTGATCGCGTGGGGCTTCTATCAGTTGCGTACGACCGAGCCGCTCGTCGACCTGCGTACCACCGCACGGCCGTCGGTCCTGCTGACCAATATCGCCGCCATCGCGATCGGCTTCGGCATGATGGCGCAGTCGGTGGTCATCCCGGCGCTGCTCGAGATGCCGGAGGAAACGGGGATCGGACTCGGGCAGAGCATGCTGGCGGCCGGACTCTGGATGGCACCAGGTGGTCTGATGATGCTGGTCTTCTCTCCGGTGTCGGGCATCCTGATCAACAAGATCGGCGCCAAGTACACGCTGGCCATCGGTGCGACCGTTCTCGGCGTGGGTTACCTGATCGCACTGTTCCTGATGAATTCGCCGTGGCAGCTCATGATCGCGTCGATCATCGCCGCGTCGGGCGTCGGTATCGGGTACGCGGCAATGCCCACCCTCATCATGGGTTCGGTGCCCATGACCGAGGCCGGTTCCGCCGTGGGCCTGAACGGATTGATGCGCTCGATCGGAACCACGGTCTCGTCTGCGGTGATGGCGGTGCTACTGACCACAGCAACCGTCTCGATGGGCGGGCAGGACATGCCGTCGCACACATCGTTCCGCTTGTGCTTCCTCGTCGGCGCGATCGCAGCGTTCGTGGGGGTTGCCATCACGCTGACCATTCCCAAGCGTGGTCCGCAGCCGGTACCGACAGCGACGCCGAAGTCCGACGACGCGCAATCGGTCGGCAGCGCCAGCTGAATCCGCAGACCTCCCGGCCGGGATACCGTCGACATCAGACGACGGATCCGACCGGGAGGTCTTCGCATGACGGCACCGGACCAGCGGCAGCGATTCTCGGCTCTGCCGACCAGCCGCGTCGAAGCCTTCTCCGGCGCCGACGCCCGCACCGCCGTCGCGCTCTACGCCCTGATCGCAGCTGCGATGTGTGCCAGCTGGGTTCTCCTGTACGCCTATCTGATTCGACGTCCGGACCTACTCGCCGACGGCGTGGAACCGAACTACACGCGGCACGGGGGGTGGCGGTCGGTGGCGGGAATCGGGCTCTATCTGATTGCCGGACTACTCGGCTTCTTCGTCTACCCGCTCATCGCGCTCGTCGTCTTTCCGATCCTTCCGGTGTTCTACTTTCTCACCTCGGAGGGACTCGGATTCGCCGACGCCCCGACTGACTGACCCGACCAGGTATGCGGCCGTCGGGCGGCGACACACCCGGTCGGGACTCGATCAGCGGTGCGCGAGATAGTCGGGGCGCGGCGCGTCAGCGGCGAAAGGCTGCTGCAGCGCATTCGATTTCGCATTGAACACGACGAACAGATTGCTGCGCGGATACGGGGTGATGTTGCCCGAGGACGCGTGCATGCAGTTCGAATCGAAGTACAGTGCCGATCCCGCAGGCCCCGTGATCATGTCGATGCCGTGTTCGTCGGCGAGAACGGTCACGTCAGACTCCTCGGGCGTCCCGAACGGCGGACGGTAGGAGACCAGCGACTGGTTGTGATAGTCGTCGGGCGTCTGCCCGACACAGCCGACGAACTGCTTGTGCGAGCCCGGGATGATCATCAACGCACCATTGGTGGTCAGGTTGGGGGTCAGCGCGAGCGAGACACTAAGCGCACGAGGCGTCGGCATGCCATCCTCGGCGTGCCAGGTCTCGAAATCGGAATGCCAGTAGAACGGCCCCCCGGCGAAGCCAGGCTTCAGATTGATACGACTCTGGTGGATGTAGACGTCGTCACCCAGAATCTGTTGTGCCACACCGGCGATGTTGGTACGGGCGCAGATCTCGGCGATCGCGTCGCTCAGCTCGTGCACGGCAAACAGTGATCGCACGTCACCGTTCGACGATTCACGCACCACTCGTTCGTCAACGCCGAGCTTGTCGGTGATCGCTCCCACCTCGGCCAGACAGGTATCGATGTCGTTGTCGGACAACACGTTCTCTGCGGTGTGGTAGCCACGGTCACGGTATCCGGCCACCTCGCCCGCAGACAGTGGGCCGACCGGATCGGCGGGCCACACCACGGGGTGGGGTCGGGGTTCGATTTCTCCGTGCTCCGCGAGGCGTGTCCTGTAGACGTCCACGGGGCGGCTGGCCGTTCGAGTTTCTGTGATCAACGCTGATCCTTTCCCTCAATCTGCATTCGCCCTATCGGCATGTAGCCAGGGTTGATCCATGATGCAGCGGGGGCGCGGTGTCGGCACGAAGCCACACTGCGGCCCATGCATTCGCGGAGTCTACGTATTCAAACCCGGCGCGTCGAGGGCCCCGAGGCCCCGTGACCATCGGAAAGCGGTCGCCACCTGCGCGGAGACGGTCGACATGATCAGTTCAACCGCTCACCCGTTTCGGGGTGGAACAGGTGTACCGCGGTGTCGGCCTGGCGCAGCCTGATTCCGTCGCCACGTTTCGCCGGCGCGCGTTCTGGGGATCGGACTACCACGGTCATCGGCTCGCCGTCGAGGTTCCGGATCGAGTCGTCGGCAAGCGAAGCGTACACGTAGGTCTCGCTGCCCAGTTCCTCCAACAGCGCGACGTCGGCGTCCATGCCGCTGTCACCGCCGGCCAGCGCGAGATGCTCTGGACGGATACCGACGATCACCGACGAGACGCCCGACTTGCGCAGAGCCGCCTCCGATTCCGCATCGAGGTCGACGCTGGCCTGCCCGATGCCGACCGAACCGTCGGTGACCGGTGCGGTGAACAGATTCATCGAGGGTGACCCGATGAAACCCGCGACGAATGCATTCAGCGGCCGATCGTAGAGCTCGGTAGGGGTCGAGAACTGTTGCAGCATGCCGTCCTTGAGTACGGCCACCCTGTCTCCCATGGTCATCGCCTCCACCTGGTCGTGGGTGACGTAGACCGTGGTGGTGCCCAGACGCCGCTGCAGCGCCGCGATCTGCGTTCTGGTCTGCACCCGCAGCTTTGCGTCGAGATTCGACAACGGCTCGTCCATGCAGAAGACCTGCGGTTCGCGCACGATAGCGCGTCCCATCGCCACCCGCTGTCGCTGGCCACCGGACAGCTTCGCCGGCTTCCTGTCGAGGAAGTCTGTCAGGTCGAGTAGTTTGGCGGCCTCGGCGACCTTGGCTTTACGCTCGGCCGTCGGCACACCGCGCATCTTGAGCGCGAATCCCATGTTCTCGCCGACGGTCTTGTTGGGGTAGAGCGCATAGTTCTGGAAGACCATTGCGATGTCGCGGTCCTTGGGTGCGACCCCGACCATGCTCTTGCCACCGATGTGGATTGCGCCCGAATCGATCTCCTCGAGACCGGCGAGCATACGCAGCGCCGTCGACTTGCCTGAGCCCGACGGGCCGACGAGGACGATGAACTCGCCATCCTCGATGCCGAGGTCGAGCGAGTCGACGGCCAGTTTGTCGGCACCGGGGTAGACGCAGCACGCTTTGTCGTAGGTGATGGAAGCCATTGTGAACTCCTGTGTTTCGCTGAGATGTTGGTCGGTGAGTGACTACTTGATGGCGCCGAAGGACAATCCGCGGACGAGCTTGTTCTGCGCGATCCATCCGCATACGACGACGGGAAGCGCGGTCAGCACCGACGCCGCCGACAGTTGCGCCCAGTACAGACCCTGTCCGGACATGAACCCGGTGAGGAACACCGGCATCGTCTGTGCGTTGACCGCGGTCATGTTCACCGCGAAGAAGAACTCGTTCCAGGAGAAGATCACGCAGATGAGCGCGGTGGCCGCGATACCCGGCGAGATGAGGGGCAGGATGACCTCACGCACGGCGGTCCACAGGCTCGCACCGTCGATACTGGCTGCTTCCAACAACTCTCCCGGAACCTCCAGGAAGAAGGAACGCATCATCCACACAGCGATCGGCAGATTCATCGCCGTGTACAGGATGATGAGAGTCCAGACGTTGTCGAGCATCCCGAGTTTCCCGACGATCACATAGAGCGGGATGATCGCGGCGACGATGGGCAGCATCTTGGTGCTGATGAAGAAGAAGAGCGCATCCTTGGTCTTACGCACCGGCCGCAGCGACAACGCAAAGGCCGCGGGTACCCCGAGCAGGAGAACGAGAATCGTCGACACGACCGTGGCGCAGAGCGAGTTGAGCAGCGGCGTGCCGATGCCTGCATCGAACACATTGCGGAACTGCTGCAGTGTCGGCGTGAAGAAGAACGTCGGCGGGTTGGTTGCCGCGTCGCTCTCCTGCTTGAACGCGGTCAGGACCATCCACAGCACCGGGAAGAAGAACCCGATGGCGAGTATCCACGTGATCGCGGTCAGCACGCCGCCGCGCGGATCGCGTCGACGTCGAATCGTCGTGGCCGACGGCGACCCGACCGACTGCGGTGTCGTCGGGGTTGCGGTGGCAGTCATCAGGCGGCCTCCTCTGTTCCGGTGAATGACTTGAAGATGAGTCGAAGTGCCAGCGACGCAACGACTATCGTTCCGACGACGGTCACGACACCCATGGCTGCGGCCTGACCGATGTCGAATCCGAGAAAGGCACGCTGGTAGATGTAGAACGACAGGTTCGAACTCGCGACCCCGGGACCACCCGCGGTCATCATGTACACGGCGTCGAAGGTGTTCACCAGGTAGATCGCGCCCAACACGGTACCCAGCTCGATGAAGCGCCGCAGGTGCGGAAGCGTGAGTTCACGGAACAGCCGGAAGCTCGTTGCGCCGTCGACGCGCGCCGCCTCTTGGATGTCGCGCGGCATCGACTGCAGACCGGCGAGGATCAACAGCATCATGAACGGCGTCCATTGCCAGATCAACTCGGCCATCACACTCATGAGCGGGAACTGCGACAACCAGTCGACGTGAATTCCCAGCGGACTGAGCGCCCAGTTGACCAGGCCGTTGGTCGGCGAGAGCAGGCTCGTTTTCCACAACAGCGCCGCAGCAACCGGTGTGACCAGGAAGGGAGTGATGAGCAGAGTTCGTACAATCCCTCGCCCCAGGAACTTTCGGTCGAGCAGCAGTGCGAAGACGAGCCCCAACACCACCGAGATCAGAACCGTTCCGACGATCAGCACGATCGTGTTCAGGGTGACCTTCCAGAACTGGCTGTCGGCGAAGACGGCCGCGTAGTTCTCGAGTCCGACGAATCGACGCGAACCGGGTCGTACCAGGTTCCACGACTGGGTGGAGTAGTACAGGGTGAACACGAAGGGGACCTGTGTCACCACGATCATGAAGATGAGCGCGGGCAGCAACGGCCCACGTCGACGCCAACCCTCGGCGCGCGTGATCTGATCTCGTTTGGACGTGACCGGCGTGCACGAACCCGCGTCCGGTTGTGCCGGTGGCGTCATCACTGCGGTCGCCATGATCTACTTCTCCCTCTGGTATGACTTGCCCACGTCCTGGGCGTATTTCTGCGCCTGCTCGAGTGCATCGTGGACACTGATCTGACCGGCGATCGCAGCCGAGATCTGCTGGCTGACACGGGTTCCGAGATCCTGGAACTCGGGGATCGCAAGGAACTGAATTCCCGTGTACGGCACCGGCTTCAGTGTCGGCTTGAGCTGATCCGCCGTCTGCATCGCCGACAACGTCTGCTCGGCGAACGGCTGCGAGATCTTCTGGTAGGCGGGCAACTGGTAGGTCGACAATCTGCTGCCCGGCGGGACATGCGTCGCGCCGAGTGTCGTGGCGACGTGCTGGATGTAGCGCTTGTTGGTCATCCAGTCGATGAACTTCCACGCGTCGTCCTTGTTGTCGCTACTCGACGGAATACCGAGCGACCAGGTGTAGAGCCACCCGTTGTCCTTCTTGGCCATCGTCGGCGCGGGCAGGTAGCCGACGTCGCCGGCGATGGTCGAGTCGTCGGGACTCTCCAGCACCGACACCGCCGACGTCGCGTCGTACCACATGGCAACCTGGCCCTGCGACATCAGGTTTCCACATTCCTGGAAGCCGGACGACGACGCACCGGCCTCGCCGGATCGTCGAACGGTATCGACATACATCTGCACCGCAGCCTCGACTTCCGGGCTGGTCAACTGAGCGTTCCAGTCCTCGTCGAACCAGCGACCGCCATATGCGTTGATGACTGTGTTGAGCGGGGCGAGCACTTCGCCCCAACCGGGCTTGCCGCGCAAACAGATGCCGGCGGTCTTGTCGTTGGTGAGCTTGCGCGCCGCGTCGGCGACCTGCGGCCAGGTCGGGGTGGCGGCTAGGCTCACGCCCGCCTGTGCGAACAACTTCTTGTTGTACATGAGGAACGAGGACTCGCCGTAGAACGGAGCCGAGTACATCTGACCCTTGTAGGACAGCGCCGATTTGAGTGAGGGGATGAAATCATCGGCGTCATAGGATGAATCGGCATTCATGTACGGAGTCAGGTTGACCAGCCAGCCGTACCTGCCCCACATCGGGGTCTCATAGTTGCTGATCATCACGACGTCGAACTCGCCGCCGCCAGTCGACACCGACGCGGTGATCTTGGCACGGGCTTCGTTTTCCGAGAGCGTCACGAACTTCACGTGCACTCCCGGATTCTGTTGTTCGAACTGGTCGGAGAGTTTGACCGCGTCCTGCATCTGCGAGTTCGACACCATGGCGACGGTGACCTCACGGCTACCCCCGCCCAACGATCCCGCCCCGGAGCAGGCGGTGGCGAAGGTCAGTGACGCCGCCGCGCACACCGCCGCGAGTGCGTACCTGCCGTGCCGCCGCGATGTGCGTCGACGTCGGATTCCCAGTGATCTCACTGTTGGCCTTTCTCTTGCATGACAAGCCATTCCGCGGTGCCGGTATCGGTCACCAGAATGGTGGCGAAGCCGCCGCGCAGGGCGCCGAGGATGGATTCCTGCCGATGAACTCCGCCGGAAACGAGAATCGAGGTGGGGCATGCCCGCACGGCGTCGAGTGGAACCGACACCGTGCGCTCGACAAGGCTCGACGACACCGGTTGACCCGCTGCGTCGTAGAAACGTCCGCCGATTTCCCCGACAGCGCCCAGTTCGATCAGTTCGTCCAGGACGATGGCGTCGATGTAGGCACCCTCGAACAAAGTGGTCGACGTGGAGACCGAGCCGACCCCGAAGAGCATGACATGGGCGCCCCGTGCGGCGGAAAGCGCCTGGGAGAGAATCGAATCGCGGTTGAGTGCTGTTACCGTCTCGGCGTCGACGTAGAGCGGGGCGACCAACCGCAACGGCTGGGCGTGCAGCCTCTCGGAGAATCTGGCGAGCGCGTGGTCGACGCCGGTGTGGTAGTCGACGGAGGTCATCGAACCGTCCATCTGCACGACCCGCTGGCACGACGACGAGGCGCCCATCGCGTCGGCGACGGCTACCTGTTCCGGCCCCCAGGTGAATCCGAAGGTATCGGTGGGTTGGATACGTCGGGCGACGACCGATGCCCCGGCACGCCCGAGGGCAGCATTACCCGATGTCGTCCCGTCCGCGACCTCATCGATCACCAACACCTCATCGAGTCCGAAAGCCTGCTCGACGCGTCGCTCGAGGTCGGTGTGGATCGATGCCGACAGGTGTGGGGGCGCGGACACCGTCACCTGCACCAGACCCTGCGCCCTGGCCCGGGCCACGAGCCGACCCGCAGTGGGACGCGATACACCCAGACGTGCTGCGATCTCAGCCTGCGTCAATCCCTCCAGGTGATACATCGTCGCCGCTCTGACCAGCAACCTCAGATCCGATCCGCTGTCGGTGGTCGGGCGCGACGGCGCACGCGACGCCTGCGCGGTGTCGGAATGTCGGTGTTCGGTCTGCGCGGTCGGTGCCGCCTTCTTGCGTGTGGCCATGAGCATCGCCCTTGATGTCCGGTGTGAGCATCTGCTCACTGGCGGTGAATGTGCTCAATACGCTAACATCCTGGATGTGACCCATGCAACATCCGCAGAGGCGAGTGACGAGAGACTCGGAATCATGAGGGCGTCGGTGCTCTGGCCCGATCGCCACCTGTCCGTCGAGTCCAGATCCGCACCCCGACCTGCATCCGGTGACGTCCTGGTGAAGGTCAGCGCCGTAGGCATCTGCGGATCCGACACGCACTACCTGCGGCACGGGCGCATCGGCGAGCACGTCGTACGCGAACCGCTGGTCCTCGGACACGAGGCGGCCGGGGTGATCGTCGACGTAGGAGACGGTGTCGATCGATCGCGCATCGGCGAGCGGGTGTCGATCGAACCCCAGCGGCCCGACCCCACGAGTGCGGAAACCATGCGCGGCGAGTACAACCTGTGCCCCCGCATGCGGTTTTATGGCACACCGCCGATCGACGGAGCGCTCACGGAGTACGTGACCATCGGGGCCTCATTCGCTCACCCCGTACCCGACGACGTGAGCGATGAGGCCGCGGCACTGTTCGAGCCGTTGTCGGTGGGGATCGCATCGATTGCGAAAGCCACGGTGGGACTTGGTGACTCGTTGTTGATCAGCGGCGCCGGCCCGATCGGTCTGATGTGCGCACAGGTCGCGCGTGCTGCCGGTGTCACACGCATCGTCGTCAGCGAGCCCGACGAGACCCGACGCAGTCTCGCGCTCCGATTCGGGGCGACGTCGGCGGTGACACCCGGCGAGGAGATCGGGAGCGTCGACGCGTTCGTCGACGCCAGTGGCGCACCCGCCGCGGTAGCGGCAGGAATCGGGTCGCTGCGTCCCGGCGGACGCGCTGTGCTCGTCGGTATGGGCGCCGACACGATGGACCTGCCCGTATCGTTGATCCAGAACCGCGAGATCATCCTGACCGGCGTGTTCCGCTACGCGAACACGTGGCCGACGGCCACCCGACTGGTGAGCGCCGGAGCCGTCGATCTCGACTCGATGGTGACGGCCCGATTCGGTCTCGAGGAGATCGCGACGGCACTCGACGCCGATCGCCGTGTCGGCCACATCAAAGCCGTTGTCTACCCGGCCCTGTCGCGATACAGCGATCCCCGTCCCGACACTCGAAAGGCGCACCTGTGAGCATCCGGCTCGACAACAACGCACTTCCCTCCATCACCCGAACCCCGACGCCGGATTACGACCGCACCCAGGCGGGTGTGGGATTCGTCCATTTCGGGGTCGGTGGGTTCCACCGCGCGCATCAGGCCATGTACATCGATCGTGTCCTTGCCGAGCATGATTCGCTGTCGTGGGGCATCTGCGGAGTCGGCATCCGGCCCGCGGACCGCGCGATGCGCGATGCGCTCGTACCGCAGGACTGTCTCTACACGCTCACGCTGAAGAGTCCCGACGGCGCCGTGGACACGTCGGTGATCGGGTCCATCCTCGAGTACCTGTATGCGCCGGACGATCCGGAGGCGGTTCTCACCCGATTGGCCGATCCTGACACCCACATCGTGTCCCTCACCATCACCGAGGGCGGCTACAACTTCTCCCCCGCAACGGGTGAGTTCGACGCCGAGAATCCGGACATCGTCGCCGATCTCCGTGGAGATCGGCCACCGGCGACCGTCTTCGGATTGGTCACCGAGGGGTTGGCGCGACGACGCGCACAGGGCATTTCGTCGTTCACGGTGATGTCGTGCGACAACATCGCGGGTAACGGACATGTCGCCCGCTCCACGTTCCTCGCCTACGCACGCCTCCGCGCTCCCGATCTCGCAGAGTGGATCGATGCACACACGGCATTCCCGAACTCGATGGTCGACAGGATCACGCCTGTCACACCACCGGGTCTCGCCGCGGAGGTCGAAGCGCGTACCGGCATCATCGACAACTGGCCGGTCGTGGCCGAACCGTTTACCCAGTGGGTGCTCGAGGACTCGTTCGCCGATGGTCGACCGCCGCTCGAGAGGGTCGGGGTCCAGCTGGTCGACGACGTCACCCCGTACGAACTCATGAAGCTCCGTCTTCTCAACGCCAGCCATCAGGCGCTGTGCTACTTCGGATATCTCTTGGGATATCGCTTCGTCCACGACGCCGCCGCCGACCCTGATCTGCGAGAGCTGTTGCGCCGCTACATGATGACCGAGGCGAAGCCCACACTGGCTCCCCTCCCCGGTGTGGACGTCGACGCCTACATCGAGACACTTCTCGAACGATTCGGCAATCCCGCGATCGCCGACACCATCGCGCGACTGTGCCAGGACTCGTCTGATCGCATTCCCAAGTGGCTGGTACCGGTGATCCGCGAGCGTCTCGACGCGGGCGGGCGAGCAGACCTCGCCGCGGCCGTGGTCGCGAGCTGGACCCGCTACGCCGAAGGTGTCGACGAGAACGGGGATCCGATCACCGTCGACGACCCGAAGGCAGCCGAACTCGTTCCGCTCGCCCGGAAGTCGCGGACCGAACCTCTCGCCTTCGTCTCCGACCGGTCGCTGTTCGGCGATCTCGCCGACCGTGCCGGTTTCACCGAACCGTATACCCGGGCACTGGAATCGCTACGATCCAAAGGCTCCCGGGACACGTTGCGGGAACTGCTGTCATGACTCTCGTGGCCGGAGTCGACTCGTCGACACAATCCTGCAAGCTGGTGATCTGCGATGCCGACTCGGGGGAGGTCGTCAGATCCGCCGGTGCGCCACACCCGGCGGGCACCGAGGTGCACCCCGACCGCTGGTGGGATGCCCTGCGTACCGCGATCTCCGCGGTCGGCGGACTCGACGACGTCGACGCTGTATCCGTAGCGGGCCAGCAGCACGGGATGATCTGTCTCGACGAGTCCGGCACAGTGGTACGAGATGCGTTGTTGTGGAACGACACCCGTTCGGCATCAGCTGCCGCGGACCTCATCGACGACCTCGGCGGACCACAGAAATGGGCGGAGACCGTCGGAGTCGTGCCCGTCGCATCGATCACGGCCGCCAAGCTGCGGTGGCTCGCCGACAACGAACCGCACAACGCCGACGCGACCGCTGTGGTATGCCTTCCACACGACTGGCTGACGTGGCGCCTATCCGAATCGACCGATATCTCGACGCTGACCACCGATCGCAGCGACGCGTCGGGGACCGGCTACTTCAGTGCCGCTCGCGACGAATACCGCCCCGACCTCCTCGGTCTCGCCTTGCGCGGACGAACCCCATTA
>NZ_BAFB01000126.1 GCF_000248075.1 Gordonia otitidis NBRC 100426
TGTAGGGAGGGCGGAATGTCGTGGTGCCGGCGTCGTTGACGTCGACGCCGAGCAGTTCCGCGACGATGCCCGACGTGACGATGCCCGACGTCTTGCCCTGGTCGTGTGCCGTGCCGATCGTGGTGTAGCGCTTGACATGCTCCACCGAGGTCATCCCGGCGCCGAGAGCGCGGCTGACGTCGGCGAGTGTCGCGTCGCGTTGGAGGTCGACGAAGGAGATCGAGGCGTCGGCTTCCGCAACACGCCAGCACACGTCGGTCGCGGCCGGCGTGCGTTCGCCGACGTGCGGCACCGCGCGCAGTTCGGGAGCCACTGCTCCGAGCGCGCGGACGGCGGAGAGTCCTGCCCGTCGCCCATCGGCGAGACACGAGGCGACGGTGAGCATTCCGGCTGCGGCCCCGGCGATGTCGGTTGTCGGCAGCTCTCCTGTCGGTAGGAAGGCGGCTGCGGATGCATCGAAGGTCAATGCCCCACGGAGCTGACTCCACAGGTGCGCTGCGGGATTCCAGCCCCCGGACACCAGGACCGTGTCGCACTCGATCGATGTTCCGTCACGC
>NZ_BAFB01000125.1 GCF_000248075.1 Gordonia otitidis NBRC 100426
CAACCTCCCCGCTTGGCCGAGCCGACCACAACTCCCCGCTGGTCGAGCCGACCGCAACCTCCCCGCTGGCCGAGCCGGCCACAACCTCCCCGCTGGTCGAGCCGGCCACAACCTCCCCGCTGGTCGAGCCGGCCACAACCTCCCCGCTGGTCGAGCCAGCCACAACCTCCCCGCTGGCCGAGCCGGCCGCGAGCGCAGCGAGCAGCCGCGTCGAGGCCACGCCCGACTCCGCAGTGGTCGTCGCGGCGAACCTGGTGAAGGACTTCCCGATTCGCAGTTCGGTGCCGTTCCGCAAGGCAACGCCGTTCCGCGCCGTCGACGACGTGAGTTTCACACTCGACCGTGGCACAACGACGGCCGTCGTCGGTGAATCCGGGTCCGGCAAGTCGACCGTGGCGCGCATGGTCCTCGGTCTGATCGAACCGACGTCGGGCACCGTGCACTTCGACGGCGACGACGTGACCTCGTTGACGGGCACGCGTGCGAAGGCTTTTCGACGCCGTGTGCAGCCCGTGTTCCAGAACCCCTACGGCTCACTCGACCCGATGTACTCGATCTACCGCGCGATCTCCGAGCCGCTCGTCGTGCACAAGATCGGTGACAAGAGCTCGCGCATCGCCCGGGTCCGCGAACTGCTCGACCTGGTCGCGCTGCCGTCGTCGGTGATGCAACGATTCCCGAACGAGCTCTCGGGTGGCCAACGTCAACGAGTCGCCATCGCCCGCGCACTCGCACTCAATCCCGAGGTCGTGGTGTGCGACGAGGCGGTGTCGGCGCTCGACGTGCTCGTCCAGGAGCAGATCCTCACCCTCCTCGACGACCTGCAGCGCAAACTCGACCTCACCTACCTGTTCATCACGCACGACCTCGCCGTCGTCCGGCAGATCGCCGATCGCGTGCTGGTCATGCAGAAGGGCAAGGTCGTCGACAGCGGCACCGCCGACGACGTCTTCGACAATCCGACGTCGGACTACACGCGTGAACTGCTCGCGGCGATCCCGGGACGGGATCTCGAAGTTCACCAGTAGTCCTCGCCTCTGCCTTCGGCGAGGACCACAATGGTGTTCATGAAGACGTTGCTGAACATCATCTGGTTGGTGCTGTGCGGGTTCTGGATGGCGTTGGGCTATGTCATCGCGGGCATCATCTGCTGCATCCTGATCATCACCATCCCATTTGGTATCGCGTCGTTCCGGATGGCCAACTACGCGCTGTGGCCTTTCGGACGCACCGTGGTCCGCGATCCCGAGTCGGGTGCGTGGTCGGTGATCGGCAATGTCATCTGGATCATCGTGGCCGGGCTGTGGCTGGCCATCGGCCATCTGACCACCGGCATCGCGATGTGCCTGACGATCATCGGCATCCCGCTGGGTATCGCGAGTTTCAAGATGATCCCCATCTCGCTGATGCCGCTCGGGGCGAGGATCGTGCCCAGTGGGTCGACCTCGATCGATTCCGTGATGGCCGCTCCGAGAGCGGCGTGATCCGGTGACCGCGATGCGGCCGAGACACAGTGTTCGATCCCACCCATCCGCACCGGTGTCCGGATCCGAACACCGGGCATGACACCGCGCCAACGTTCCACGCCACCGTCGACAGTCGCCGTCGTCGGTAGTGGAGTGGCCGGTCTCACCGCGGCGCATGTCCTGTCGACGCGCGCACGCGTCTCACTGTTCGAGGCCGACGACCGGCTCGGCGGCCATGCGCACACCCATTCCGTCGCGATGCCCGACGGCAGTGCCGTCGGCGTCGATTCAGGGTTCATCGTCCACAACGACCGCACCTATCCGACGCTGCTGCGGCTGTTCGCCGAGCTCGGCGTCGACACGCAAGAGACCGACATGTCGATGTCGGTCTCCTCGCGCGTCAGCGGCCTCGAGTACGCGGGTGCCCTCGGACCCTCCGGACTCTTCCCGACACCGCGGAACCTCACCCGGCCCCGATATCTCCGCATGCTCGGGGAGGTCGTGCGGTTCCACCGCGCGGCACGCACGCTGCTCGACACGCCGGACTCTGACGAACCACTCGACGACTTCCTCGATCGTGAGCACTTCTCGACCTACTTTCGTGAACACTTCATGTTGCCTCTCGTCGCGGCGGTGTGGTCGTGCGACGCCGCGTCCGCGAGTCGCTACCCGGCGCGCTACCTGTTCACGTTCCTCGACCACCACGGCATGCTGTCGGTGTTCGGTTCGCCGACCTGGCGCACGGTGACGGGAGGATCGAGGCAGTACGTGCAGGCGGTCGCCGACGGGATTCGACGCCGGGGTGGCGACGTGCACGTCGACACTCCGGTTCGCCACATCGCAGAGAAAGAAGACGGGACGGTCGAACTCGTCACCTCGGCAGGTCCCGCTCGGTTCGACGCCGTCGTACTCGGCACCCATCCGCATCAGGCTCTGCGACTACTCGACGCACCGACAGCCGAGCAGCGTCGAGTGCTTTCGGCAATCGAGTACTCGCCGAAACCCGCAGTGCTGCACTCGGATACATCGGTGATGCCGCGAGCCAGACGTGCCTGGGCGTCGTGGAACTATCAGATCCACGACGACGGGTCCGGCGTGGTCGACGACTCACAGGTCGCCGTCACCTACGATCTGACCCGCCTCATGCGACTCGATCCCAATCATCCACGCATGCTCGTCACGCTGGGACGCACCGATCTCGTCGACCCGACGACGATCATCGCGTCGATGACATATGAGCACCCCGTCTACACCACGGAATCGGTTGCAGCACAAGCACTCCTACCTGACATCGACACCGACTCGGTGGTCTTCGCGGGCGCCTACCACGGCTGGGGTTTCCACGAGGACGGCGCACTGTCGGGTACCCGCGCCGCCGCACGTCTCGGTGTCGTATGGGATGCACCACAACCGGTCAACGCCGACGACGAACGGGAGCCGGCATGACGAACTCCCCCACATCCGGCTTCACCGCACAACTCGTCCGCACTCGGATCACGCACACCCGCACCACCCCTATCCGGCACGCGTTCACCTACCGCAGTGTGTCGTGGCTGGTCGACATCGACGATCTCCCGACGGTTCCGGCCCCGCTGAGAGCCTTTGCGCGGTTTCGTGCGGCCGACCACTTCCCTGAACCGATGATCGACGACCAGACCCTGCGCGACCGGCTGACCGCGCATCTGCTCAGTGTCGGCGTCGAACCGCCAAACGGCAGGGTGGTCGCACTGATGTCGCCGCGGGTCGCGGGATACGTCTTCAATCCGCTGAGTGTGTTCTGGTGTCACCACGCCGACGGCTCGCTCGCGTTCGCGGTGGCCGAGGTCCACAACACCTACGGCGGACGTCACTGCTACGTCGTCGATCTCGACGACCACGGGCGCGCCGAAGTCGACAAGCAGTTCTACGTCTCGCCCTTCAACGACGTCTCCGGGCACTACCGACTGCGGATGCCGCCGCCCACCGGCGATCGGGTGGCCGTGTCCATCGTCCTCGAACGTGCCGGACATGCGCCGTTCGTCGCCTCGCTGTCCGGACGCACCGAGCCGGCGACGCCGCGCGCCGTGCTGGCGACGCAGGTCCGCACGCCACTTGTCCCCCTGGTGGTCTCGGCTCGTATCAGGTTTCAGGGAATCCGACTGTGGGCCAAGCGACTTCCGATCGTTCCCCGTGACGGCCTTCGCGGCCACACCGTTCCACGTGAAACCGACCCCTCCGACGGCCCGCTGGTCGAGCATCCCCAACCGCTGGCCGGGCGGGCCGCGAGTGCGGCGAGCAGCCATGTCGAGACCACCCACTATCCGAAAGGTCACCGATGAGTAGTCCCACCACCGACTCCGATTCGTCGGGCACCGAGTCGCGTGCACTCGGCACCGACCTCTCCGCTGCCGACGCACGCCGCTGGCCCGACGTCGCCGCGGTGCCAACCGGAACGGCGGCCCGCATCCGCGGCCGAGCTGCCGCATGGTTGTTCCGCCATGCCACGGCCGGAATCGGCGTGCGCATCGAATTGCCCGACGGGTCACGACGAGGATCGAAGACCGACGAGGTGTTGCCCCGCATGATCGTCCGACGGCCTGTGGCGTTCTCGCGTCGGGTCGGCTCGCTCGGTCTCATCGGGTTCGGCGAGTCGTTCATGGCGGGCGATTGGACCACCGACGACCTCGTCGGAGTCCTCACACCGTTCGCCGAACGAGTCGCGCGACTCGTCCCCAAGCCGCTGCAGACGCTGCGGTCGCTGGTCCTTCCCCGACATCCCGCTGACGAGGAGAACACGACCACCAACACGCGCACCAACATCGCACGGCACTACGACCTGTCGAACGACCTGTTCGCGACCTTCCTCGACGAGACGATGACGTACTCGAGTGCACTGTTCGAACCCGGACTCACCGCCGCGGACGCACCTGCTGCACACCCTCAACCCAGCCTGGCGACCTGGGATGACCTCGCCGACGCTCAGCGACGCAAGATCGACCGCCTTCTCGACGCCGCAGGTGTCGGCGCGGGCACCAGGGTTCTCGAGATCGGCACCGGCTGGGGTGAGCTCTGTCTACGTGCGGCGGCACGCGGCGCCACAGTCAGATCGGTGACGCTCTCGAGTGAACAGCGCGCCCTCGCCATGCAGCGCGTCGAGCAGGCGGGCTTCGCCGACCGCGTGCAGATCGACCTCCTCGACTACCGGCACGTCACCGGAACCTACGACGCGGTGATATCGGTGGAGATGATCGAAGCGGTCGGCGAGAAGTACTGGCCCGTCTACTTTTCGACGATCGACAGGGTTCTCGCACCAGGCGGACGAGTCGCCATCCAGGCGATCACCATGCCGCACGACCGGATGCGCGCATCCCGGAACACCTACACCTGGGTGCACAAGTACATCTTCCCCGGCGGACAACTCACCTCACTGCCTGCCCTCCGCGACGTCACCACCGAACACACACGACTCCGCCTGCGCGACAACCTCTCCATGGGCGCGCACTATGCGGAGACGTTGAGACTGTGGCGTGAACGCTTCACGGCGCGTCGTGCCGACGTCGCAGCGCTCGGATTCGATCCGACGTTCATGCGGATGTGGCAGTTCTATCTCGCTTACTCGGAGGCGGGCTTTCGCGCCGGGTACCTCGATGTCCACCAGTTGGTGTTCACCCGCGACGAACCCCAGGACGTGCGCCCGTGACCGGGCTGACCGGCTGGGCCGGGTTCGGAGTGGTCACCGGAGCGTCGCTGCTCTTCATCCTCGTGCTGCAGGCCATCACGTTCGCCATCGGCCGACGTCTGGGCCACTACAACGTCGTCGACGTCATCTGGGGATTCGGCTTCGTCGGCATCGGCTGGCTTGCGCTGATCCTCGGTGGAGGTGATGCGACGAGGCGCTGGATTCTCGCCATCGCCGTCAGTATCTGGGGCCTTCGACTGACCTGGCACATGGTCGGCAAGGTCCGTGGCAAGGGTGAGGACCCGCGGTACGCGAAGATCCTCGGCGAGAACCCCTCGGCTGGCCTGGTCATCCGCAAGATCTTCGGGACCCAGGCCGCGGCGCAGTGGTTCGTCTCCCTGCCGCTGCAGGTGTCGTCGGTAACCCATGCCACGCATGGGATCTGGTGGATCGTGCTGATCGCGGGCGTTCTCGTGTGGGCTGTGGGTATCACCTTCGAGGCCGTCGGCGACGCGCAGATGAAAGCGTTCAAGGCCGACCCGGCCAACAAGGGCACGATCATGGATCGCGGGCTGTGGGCATGGACCCGTCACCCGAACTACTTCGGCGACTCTGCCGTGTGGTGGGGCATGTGGCTCATCGCCGCGTCCGCGTGGCCGGGCGTTGTCACGGTGCTCTCGCCGGTCGTGATGACCTACTTCCTGGTGTATGCGACCGGCGCACGGCTGCTCGAACAGTCGATGAGCAAGCGCGACGGCTACCCCGAGTACCAACGACGTACCTCGTATTTCTTCCCTCTGCCGCCGAAGAAGGGTGAGGGGGCGGGTAGTCAGGGATCCACCCCATGACCGCCCTGCTCACCGCGCCTCGATGGTCGGCGACAGACCCCGGCTGGTTGAGGCCCGACACGTCGCCAATTAGGGTGAACTGCGATGAACGCAGAGGCCTGTCGGTGACCGCTGACCACGACGCCGGCACCCGGCTGCCCATACTTCTGGAGAAGATCGCATCCGGCGACGAGACGGCGTTCTCCGAGTTCTACGACCTCACCAGTCACCGCGTCTACGGCATGGTGCTGCGGGTGCTGCGCGATCCCGGCTACAGCGAGGAGACCACTCAGGAGGTCTACCTGCAGGTCTGGCGCTCGGCGTCGACGTTCCGTCCCGAACTCGGCTCCGCGTTGAGCTGGTTGATCACGTTGGCGCACCGCCGCGCCGTCGACCGTGTCCGGTCGGAGACTGCGAGCGCACGCCGCGAGGAGACCTACGGGGCCGAGGACTACACCGCGATGTTCGACGAGGTCAGCGAAGCGGTCGACAAACGTGAAACCAGCTCGCAGGTCAGGGGGTGCCTCGAGACGTTGACCGACGTCCAGCGCGAGTCCATCGGCCTCGCCTACTACGAGGGCCTCACCTATCGCGAGGTGTCCGAACGACTGTCGGTGGCGCTGCCCACCATCAAGAGTCGGATCCGCGACGGACTCGCACGCCTGCGCACCTGCCTCGGGGGTGCCGATGTCTGACGAAAGACAGACGGAGGCACCGTCTTCCGACGACAACCTGGTCAGCCTCGCACCGATGCTCGGCCTCGACGCACTCGGCCCGGCCGAGCTGGACTCGGTGGAACGACGCCGCGCGAAAGCGTCCGACATCGACCGCACCGCATTCGACCGGGATGTGCGACGCACGCGCGAGACGATGGCGTCAGTCAGTTCAGCCACCTCGGCCGCTCCCCCACCGGAGTTGCGCGCACGTCTGCTGCACCTGATCCAGAACGAACCGCAAGAGCAGACCCCGGTCACCGACGAGCACGACGACCCACCGGCGAGTCCCAGCGGAGAGGTCGTCACCTTCCCGGCGCGCCGTCGTATCGTCTACCTCGCGGCGGCCGCGATCGTGGCGGTCGCGATCGGTGCCGTGGGCTGGGCCATCGGCGCCAACCTCTCGTCGTCGGACGACACGCCCCAGCAGACCACGGCACAGCAGGTGTTCGACGCGAAGGACATCCGCACCGCGTCGGGGACGGTCGCGTCGGGCAGGGCGACGGTCGCGTACTCCGAGAGCGCCGACGCCGGCGTGCTCGTCATGAACGATGTGCCGCCACCCAAGTCGGGCACGGTCTACCAGATGTGGCTGGTCGGGCCCGAGGGCGCAACGTCGGCGGGGACCATGACCGACAAGGACGTCGCGCCGTCGACGACGGCGGTGATCCAGCACATCGGTGGCGCGAGGTCGCTGGCGTTCAGTGTCGAACCACCGGGCGGTTCGAAGACACCGACGGGGAGCTTTGTCGCAGAGCTACCGCTGACCTGACGAGAGCAAGCATGTTGTGTGGGATCCACGGGGGCATTTCTGTACCCGTGGATCCCACACAACTTCTCAGATCAGATGCTTCGGATGCACACGCCTCGGTGCCAACTGCAACAACGCCAACTGGCCGGCCATCTGCCACCGGTTCTCGACGGTCTCGGAATACAGGTCGTCGAGCGCGGCCCTGCCCAGCTTGTGCGGTCCGACGATCCGATAGCACGACTGGTTGAAGCTGCCGAACCACAGCTGGATGAACAGCCTGGGGTTCAACATCATTCGCCATGCGGGTACCAGGCAACCGATCTCGCGGGCGAGCGCGTCCAGATACAGCACCTGCGACGGGATCGCCTCCGTGTGGCCGGGACTCAACGCGGTCCAGTGCTCCTCCCACTCCTTCTCGCGACCGATGCGCTCGTCGATGTTCGACGGCAGCGTCAGCTTCCCGCTGCACAGCCGGGCGAAGTAACGCGCCTGCATCTCGGCACAGATCGGGATTCCACCGGAGAACGGACGAACGAACCCGATGAACACCGCGGTGCCGTCGTGTTCGGGATGGACGAAGTGCTTGTAGAGGTTGCGCACGTTGCCGTCCTTGACCTGGAGGTCACCGATCGACAGCTTCTCCGTGGTGAAGCCGGTACACAGCACGACGGCGTCGAACTGGCCGGAACTGCCGTCGCGGAAGCGTACCGTCGACCCGTCCGATCCGATGATCCCGCTGTCGTTCAACGACACCCGGCCGTCGACGAGGCTCGGAACGAAACTCACGTTCTTGCAGAAGATCGCCCGCTGCGCCCAACTCCCGTCCGGATGCGAGCGCCGATTCCACGTCCTGATCATGTCCCAATTGGCGGCGTTGTCGAGTGTGTCGATGTCGATCTTCGCGGGTTCCATCGGCTGGCCCAACGGATTGACGTCGGGTACGACGGTGCGTCGGCCACCTGGTGCCCTGCCCGCGAAGGCTCGCACCACACCCGTCGCCGTCGTCAGGATGCCCAGCACCACCGACACCGTCAGGAACACCGCCTTCACCAGGGAGTTTCGCCCCCACACGGTGTCGAGGACGAATGGATACTCCGACGATCGGCGGCACATCTCGTGGGCGTGGGCGCGCACGGTGCCGTTGTCGGTCGTGCGCGTGCGGTTGAACACACGCGGCAACAGGTAGGTATACGAGCGGATCGCAAGCGTGCATTCCGTTGCCGCATCGCCGATCTCGCGCACCAGGTCGGCACCCGACTCGGCCATACCGACTATCAGTACCCGTTTGCCCGCGAACCGATCCCTGTTGCGGTACTCCGACGAATGCACGACCTCGCCGGTGAAGCTCTCGAGTCCCGGAATCTGTCGGTTCGGAGTCTTGAACGGACCCGAGCAGACCGCTACGGCATCGAACGTCTCCGACGACGTCACTCCCTCGCGCACGGTCGTCACGGTCCACCTCCGCCCCTCGCGCCTGATATCGGTGACCTCGGCACCGAAGCTCACGCACTCGGCGAGACCGAAGCGATCCGCGTAACCATGCAAGTACTCCAGATACTGTGCACGCGTGTAGAAGACGCGGCCGTCGCCGAACGGGTGGTCGGAGTACGCCATCAGTTTCATCGAGATCGTCAGCATCAGATTGTCGTACGCCTTCATCTCGTCGGCGTCGGTCTGCGGGTCTTCGTGACGCAACCACAAGCCACCGAGATCTGCGTTCTTGTCGAAGCAGACGACGTCATGCCCCTCGTCGCGTAGTTGCTTGATCGTCGTCAACCCGCACGGGCCCGCGCCCACGACACACACCTTCATCGCCATTCCTTTGCGTCCGCGGGGCGTTGTTGTGTCACCCGACTGAGATTTAGGTTTATTTAGGTAAGGCTAACATCACCTGCTCGCTCGCGTGGCACCGAGATTCGCTGGTGGGACGGCATTTTCTTGTTCTCCGCGAAACCGTCCAAACGGACACGTCGGCGAATGTTTGTGTCTCGCCGTATTGACAGCGCCTCTTATAGCCCGCAGACTTGTTGCATCACGTGCGCATCGTTGCGTAATGAACAACATCACCCGCCCCCTTCCTCACCTCGACGACGTCGGCATGCACCCGCGCCGACGTGTACGCGACGCGGCTGCGAACCGAGAAAGACACCGAGCGCCGATGGCCACTGACGCACACCACGAGACGCCTTCTGCAACAACTGCTTTCGTCGGTCTCGGCACCCCGATGCGTACGCTGATCACCTCACGCATCCCAGGCGAGAGCCTCGTCGGCGAGTGCTACACCCATCAGGAGTGGTTCGACCTCGATCTCGACGAGATCTTCGCCAAGCAGTGGATCTTCGTCGCCACCGAACCGGAGATCGCCGAGCCCGGCGACTTCGTGACCGTCGGGTTCGGCACACGTTCGGTCATCATCACGCGTGACAGTCACGGCGTCGTCCGTGCTCACCACAACGTGTGTCGGCATCGCGGCGCACGGCTGCTCACGCAGCCGAACGGCTCGACGGGCACCATCGTGTGCTCGTACCACTCGTGGACCTACGGCACCGACGGCAGACTCATGTACGCCGAGGCCCAGGCGCCTGGCTTCGACAAGCGGTGCTACTCACTACGGCCGGTCGCAGTCCGCACCATCGCTGGCCTCGTATTCATCTGTCTCGCCGACGATCCGCCGGCAGACATCGATGATGTCGCGCGCATCGTCGAGCCCTACCTCGCCCCACACCGGCTGGCGGAGGCGAAGGTGGCCAAGCAGACCGACCTCGTCGAGAACGGAAACTGGAAGCTCGCGATGGAGAACAACCGCGAGTGCTATCACTGCGGCGGGCATCCCGAACTCCTCAATGTCTTCTTCCCGACATGGGGATACGACGATTCCGACGCCATCCCCGACCGCCTCGCCGCCGTCGTCGATCGCTACCGACGGGCGACGACTGAGCTCATCGACACCTGGACGCGGCTCGGCCTGCCCTATCCGCGCATCGCGCAACTCGACACCCGCCCCACGGGATTCCACATCGAACGCGAGGCGATGGACCTGGCAGGCGAGTCGTTCACGCTCGACGGCACCATCGCCTGCACCCGCCCCCTGACCGATACGCTCCCCGATCGCCGGCTGGGTCGCCTGTCGATGCACCTGCAGCCCAACATGTGGTTGCACATCACCAGCGACCACGCCGTGCTGTTCTCGGTCATACCGATCAGTCCCGGCGAGACACTGGTGCGAACCACCTGGTTGGTCAACAGCGCCGCGACCGAAGGCGTCGATTACGACATCGATCGACTCACCGGCGTCTGGGAGATCACCAACCAGCAGGATGCCGATCTGGTGCAGCTCGCACACCGGGGGATCTCGGATCCCGCATACGTTCCCGGCCCGTACGGGCCGTCGGAGTTCCAGGTCGAGGCGTTCATCAACTGGTACATCACCCGGCTGCGAGCGAACCTGGGTCTCGACGTCGAACAGCAGGCTGCTACCGACCAAATCGCGGAGAGTGCGTGATGAGCACCGACCACCTGCTCGTCTGCGTCGACCGCACCGAACTGACCCGCGACATGGCCACCTTCACGTTCCGCACCGTCGAGCCCTACACCTTCGTCTTCAATCCGGGACAGTTCCTCTCGGTCGGTGTCGAGATCGACGGCCGCACGGTCGAGCGTTGCTACTCCATCTCGTCGTCGCCCACCCGACCCGACACCCTGTCGATCTCGGTGAAACGCAAAGCCGGCGGCCACGTGTCGAACTGGTTGCACGACAACATGTCTCCCGGCCGGACTCTCACCGCATCAGGTCCGCTCGGACG
Source organism: Gordonia otitidis NBRC 100426 (assembly GCF_000248075.1). Taxonomy (GTDB): domain Bacteria; phylum Actinomycetota; class Actinomycetes; order Mycobacteriales; family Mycobacteriaceae; genus Gordonia; species Gordonia otitidis. The sequence goes on from NZ_BAFB01000125.1 coordinate 11,219, forward strand.
GTTCAGCTACATCGACAAACCCGCCACCAAACTGCTGCTGATCTCCGCGGGCAGCGGCATCACCCCGGTGATGTCGATGCTGCGTGCAGCCACCGATTCCGACGCAGCGGTGCGCGAACACGACGGCTCCGTCCCCGACATCGTGTTCATCCACAGTGCACGCACACTCGACGACATCCCGTTCCGCACCGAACTCGACGACCTCGCAGTCCATCACCCCGGGGTCACCGTCGCCTTCGCCTGCACGCGACTCGTCGACGACGACACGAGCGCCTCATGGTCGGGGCACCGTGGCCGCCTCGATGCGGCGACGCTCACGCGTATCTGCCCCGATCTCGCAGAGCGGGAGGTGTTCCTCTGCGGTCCGGGGCAGTTCCGTGCCGGTGTGCGTTCGTCGCTCGTCGCCTCCGGCGGCACACTCGCCCACATCCACGAGGAGAGCTTCGGATTCCGGCTACCCACCGTCGACGACGGCGCGCCCGGCGAGACGCCCGAGGGCGTCAGCGTCGACTTCACCCGACGCGCACGTCGCATCCACGTCAGCGCGGGCACCACGATCCTCGCGGCGGCAGCGGCCGCGGGCGTCACGCTTCCCTCGTCGTGCGGCGTTGGTCTGTGCGGATCGTGCAAGGTCACCAAGACCTCGGGCGACGTCGTGATGAACCACCAGGGCGGAATCCACCGCCGCGAGATCGAACAGGGCAAGATCCTGCTCTGTTGTTCCGAGCCCCTCTCACCCGTAGTGATCGATCTGTGAGGACCACCATGACCAGCCCGCACCCCGACTTCCTGTGGCGCAACCCTGATCCTGCGCCCACCTACGACGTGGTGATCGTCGGCGGGGGCGGGCACGGGCTCGCCACCGCCCACTACCTCGCGCGCAACCACGGGATCACGAATGTCGCGGTGCTCGAACGTGGTTGGCTCGCGGGCGGCAACATGGCGCGCAACACCACCCTCATCCGCTCGAACTACCTGTGGGACGAGAGCGCTGCCATCTACGAGCACTCCCTCACGCTGTGGGAAGGACTCGAGGACGAGCTCGGCTACCCGATCCTGTTCAGCCAACGGGGAGTGCTCAATCTCGCCCACACCGAGCAGGACGTCCGAGATTCCGTCCGACGGGTGGAGGCCAACCGACTCAACGGAATCGATGCAGAATGGCTCGATCCCAAACAGGTTGCCGAGGTGTGTCCCATCGTCAACACCTCCGCCGACATCCGCTATCCGGTGCTCGGTGCCACATTCCAGCCTCGCGGCGGTATCGCCAAACATGATTGGGTCGCCTGGGGATTCGCCCGCAGCGCAAGCGACGCCGGGATCGACATCATCCAGAACTGCGAGGTCACCGGATTCGAGACCGACGCCGGTAGGGTCACCGCGGTCAACACCAGCCGTGGGCGGATCGGTGCGGGCACGGTCGCCCTCTGCGCCGCGGGCCACACCTCGACGCTCACCGATCAACTCGGCATCGACCTCCCGCTGCAGAGTCATCCACTGCAGGCGCTCGTGTCCGAACTACTCGAACCCGTCCACCCCACTGTCGTGATGTCCAACGCCGTGCACGTCTACGTGTCGCAGGCCCACAAGGGCGAACTGGTGATGGGAGCCGGCGTCGACTCCTACAACGGATACGGCCAGCGTGGCGCCTTCCACATCATCGAACGTCAGATGGCCGCGGCCGTCGAACTGTTCCCGATCTTCGGTCGCGCACGCCTCCTGCGGACCTGGGCGGGCATCGTCGACGTCACGCCGGATGCGTCGCCCATCCTCGGAGCCACACCGTACGACAACCTGTTCCTCAATTGCGGATGGGGCACCGGCGGTTTCAAGGCAACCCCTGCTGTCGGCTGGTGTCTCGCGCACACCGTGGCGACCGGGGCACCGCACGAGATCAATGCACCCTTCACCATCGACCGCTTCACCACCGGCGACCTCATCGACGAACACGGCGCCGCAGCGGTGGCCCATTGACCACCGTGTCCCCCGAACATCTGGAGATCCGTTGCAACTCATCACCTGCCCGTACTGCGGACCGCGCGAAGAAGTCGAGTTCCACTACGGCGCTGCCGCCGGTGTCGCCTATCCCGACAATCCAGCAGAACTCGACGACGTCGCGTGGGCGCGCTACCTGTTCTTCCGCCCGAACCCGAAGGGCGCACTGCGCGAACGCTGGTGCCACAGCGCGGGCTGCCGCCAGTGGTTCACCGTCGAACGTGACACCGTGACCTACACGATCTCGCCGCAACCGGCTGCGGAGGACGTACGATGACCCGGTCCCACCGCGCCACGACCGGCGGCCGCATCGATCGGAGCGTGCCGATCGAGTTCGAGTTCGACGGCGTCGCGTACACCGGTCATCCGGGCGACACACTTGCTTCTGCACTGCTGGCCAACGGGATTCGCACGATCACCAGCAGCGTCATCCTCGGCAGGCCCCGCGGTGTGACGGGTTCGTGGGCCGACGACGCCACCGCGCAGATCGGCATCGACGCCCCGTACAGCGAGCCCATGGTGCCCGCGACGACCGTCGAGTTGTGCCCCGGTCTCGTCGCGCACGGTGTCGCAGGACTCGGTGCACTGTCGTCTGACGTCGACACCGCACGATATGACTCGCTGCATCATCATCCGGACGTGCTGGTCGTCGGCGCCGGAGCCGCAGGGCTCATGGCGTCACTCATCGCCGCCCGCGCAGGTCTGCGAGTGCTCCTCGTCGACGAGCGCACCGAAGCCGGAGGCGCGACCCCGTGGGCGCCGTGGGTCACCGAGGCGGTTGCCGAGTTCGACGCGTTCGACACCACCTCACGGCTTGTTCGGACCACCGCGTTCGGCGCGTATGACGACGGCTTCGTCCTCGCCGTCGAACGGCGCACCGACCACCTCGGACTTGCTGCTCCGCGACAGGTCTCGAGACAGCGAATCCATCGCATCCGAGCTCGCCACACCGTTGTCTGCGCGGGCGCACACGAACGCCCGATCATCTTCGGGAACAACGACCTTCCCGGCGTCATGCTGGCCGGCGCGGCTGCGGACTTCCTCCGCCGCTACGGGGTCGTCGTCGGAACCAGCGCCGTCGTCTTCACCGCGTGCGACGCCGCGTACGACGCCGCGTTCACACTCGCCGAGGCGGGTGTCGACGTCCGCGCGATCGTCGACGTCCGCACGGATGTGGCAACTGATCTCACCGAACAGGCTGCGGCGCTGGGCATCACGCTGCACACCGACAGCGCGGTGGTCGGGGCCCTCGGGACCGACGCGGTCAGCGGCGTCGAGCT
>NZ_BAFB01000124.1 GCF_000248075.1 Gordonia otitidis NBRC 100426
GTTGGCCGCCGATGCGTCACCGTCGGCGGCGAGCGCCTTGAGGCGTGAGCGATCGACCGCCATGTAGGCGAATTCCTGTGCGACGAAGTACCCGGTCAGGGCGGTGATGGCGAAGACGACCAGGATGCCGAGCACGATTCCGAGGACGATCATCATGCGAACACCTCGTCGCGAACCGTCGGGGTGGGCACCGACCGGTCAGAAGTGGTGAATGCCCCCGAACGGGGGCAGGATCGTCGAGGTCTCCGTTTTTTGCGCCGAGCGCGATTCATCATGTCTTTCTGCTGCGGGGATGGACGAATACGTCCAGGATACGCGAATCGAACGAACCGGACTCCGCGTCGGTTCCCGGCGGTCTCGAACCAGTGGTGACCGGCTCGGCCGGCGTGCGCTCAGTTGTCGCGGTTGCCCGCGTAGTAGCGGCCGAGAAACTCGTCGCGGTAGGCGTAGTAGTCGCCGGATTCGATGGCCCGGCGGGCACCGTCGACCATCTGCACGACGAAAGCGACGTTGTGCAGTGTCGCCAGTGTCGCAGCGAGGCCTTCCTTCGCCTTGAACAGGTGATGCAGGTAAGCACGCGAGTACTGCGATGTGTAATTGGTGATCTCGGGATCCAGCGACCGGAAATCGTTGCGGTAGCGCGCGTTGGTGATGTTGTACCGGCCGTCGAGCGAATAGATGGCGCCGTTGCGGGCGACGCGGGTCGGCGACACGCAGTCGAAGGTGTCGGCGCCGTTCTCGATGGCGGTGAAGATGTCGTCGGGCTCGCTGATCCCGAGGAGATGCTTCGGCTTGTCCTCCGGCAGTTCGGAATTGACCCATCCGACGATCGTGCCGAGGTTGGCCTTCTCCAGCGCACCGCCGATACCGAAACCGCCGAAGCCCTTTCCGCCCGCATCCTGGTCACGGCGCGAGAGTTCGGTCAGGTCGCGCGCGGCTTTGCGTCGGAGATCCTCGTACTGCGCACCCTGCAGGACTCCCCACAGCGATTGCTGTGGCCGGTGGCCGCGCTCGACGGAGAGCCGATTGTGCTCGGCGAGACACCGAATCGCCCACTGCCTGGTTCGCTCGAGCGAATTCTCCTGGTAGCCACGGGTGTTCATCAACGTCGTCAACTCGTCGAAGGCGAAGATGATGTCGGCACCGAGTTGGTGCTGGATCTGCATCGACAGTTCAGGAGTGAACCGGTGCGACGATCCGTCCAGGTGCGACTTGAAGGTGACGCCGTCGTCGTCGACTCGCGAAAGTCGTTCGCGCCCCTCGGCGATCTTCTCGTCGTCCTGTTCACCGGTCACGTCCATCGAGATGACCTTCTTGAAACCGGCGCCGAGCGACATCACCTGGAACCCACCGCTGTCGGTGTACGTAGGACCCGACCAGTTCATGAACGCGCCGAGCCCGCCCGCAGCGTCGACGATGTCGGGTCCCGGTTGCAGATAGAGGTGGTAGGCGTTGGCGAGCACGGCTTGCGCACCGAGCGCTTCGACCGCCTCGGGCAGGACGGTCTTCACCGTTGCCTTCGTTCCGACCGGCACGAAGGCAGGTGTCCGGATGTCGCCGTGGGGAGTCGTGATGACCCCGGTGCGGCCGAGCGAACCGTCGAGGCGCGTGCCGACCGAATACGAGTGGTCGGGACGCAGGTGCAGGCCGGTCGAATTGGTGTCGGCGGTATCGGGCGGGGTCACAGCCCGATCTTCGCAGTTCGAGCAGCCTGAGCTCAAATGAGCTCCCGACGAGCCGACCGGGACTCGACAGCCGATTCGCTACGGTGAGTCCATGATGCGCGGAACGAATCTCAAGGTACCCACCCGGATCGTGCTGGCCTGCTGCGGAGCCCTCGGAACAGCTTCGCTGGTGCTGACCGGCTGCGGCTCCGAAGAGCAAGCGGACACTGCGAGCCCGGCAGCGACGTCGGTGAGCGAATCCACCAGTCCCGCCGTGGTCGGTGGCCCCCGTCCGGCATCGCCGACGACGTCGATACCCGACGAGACCGCCGCAGGGACCAAGGTGTGCGACAAGATCTCCGGACCCGACGGCGCGCTGCGGGTGCAGATCCTCGCCGGTGACCTGAGCTGCTCCGAGGCCATGACGCTCGCGAAGTCGTACGGCCCGAAGATCGCCAGCGGTGAGCCACAGGACGTCGACGGCTGGACGTGCGCGCCTGCCACCGGCAACGGACTGCTCGCGGCATGCGAGAAGGGCTCGGACCGGGTCGGCTTCGCGCCCTGACGTGCACGCCGACTTGACCCTCACGCGACGTCAGGCAGCAAGGTCATCGGTGTGAGCGAAGGAAATGCCCCGAGGTCGGGCGACCTCACCGTCGGTGTGGTCGCCGGGCTCGTCGGCGTCAGTGTCCGCACGTTGCATCACTACGACCAGATCGGGCTGGTCGCGCCGTCGGGCAGAACACTCGCCGGTTATCGCGTGTACGACGACGCCGACGTCGAGCGTCTCCACCAGGTGCTGATGTACCGGGAGCTGGGCTTTCCGCTCGAGCAGATAGCGACCCTGCTCGACGATCCGGACGCCGATGCGCTAAGTCACCTGAGTACCCAGCGTGATCTGCTCACCGAGAGGATCGCCCGCTTGCACCGAATGGTTGCAGCTGTGGAGGACATGATGAAAGCGAAGAAGAACGGCATTGCGCTGTCGGCTGCCGAACAGACCGAGATCTTCGGCGATGACTGGCTCGGCGAGGAGTACGCCGACGAAGCGCAGGAACGCTGGGGCGGCACCGAGCAGTGGAAGCAGAGTCAGCAACGGGCCGCGCAGTACGGCAAAGACGACTGGAGACAGATCAAGGCAGAGGCGGACGCGCTCGAATCACAGCTCGCCGAAGCGATGCGGCGCGGCGTCGAACCCGGTTCTGCCGAGGCGAACGAGCTCGCCGAGGCGCACCGCGCGGGTATCGAGAAGTTCTACGACTGCAGCTACGAGATGCAGGTCTGTCTCGGCGACATGTATGTCGACGATCCTCGATTCGCCAAGCACTACGACGACGTCGCGCCCGGTCTGGCCGTGTTCTTGCGCGACGTGATCCGCGCGAACGCGCAGGACAGGTAGGTTCAGCCCAGCTTCTCGGCGACCCGTTCGAGCGCGGCGACGCGACTGCCCTTGACCAGCACCGCGTCGCCGTTGCCGAGTCCGTCGAGGGCGGCAACAGCGGCGTCGATGTCGGCGACGTGGGTGGCGGTCGAGCCGTATGTCGGCTCGCCGACGGCGATCACCTGCACACCGAGTGAATCGGCCTGCAACGCGATCGCCTCGTGTTCTGCGTCGGAATCGTGCCCCAACTCGGCCATCGTCCCCAGCACGGCGAAGCGTCGTCGAGCGTCGAGCGCTGCGAGGGAGCGCAGCGCCGCCGACATCGAGGTCGGGTTGGCGTTGTAGGAGTCGTTGAGTACGACGACGCCGTTCGGCGTGGTCGACAGTTCCATCCGGAGACCGGAGAGGGTGGCACCGAGGAAACCCGCGGGCATGTCGTCGACGGGAACCCCGAGTCCACCTGCGGCGGCGGCCGCCGCGAGCGCGTTCGACACCTGGTGCTCACCACGCGCCGCGAGAGTCACGTCTGTGCTGCCCCAGGGCGTGTGCAACCGGAACGAGGCGCGGAGTTGATCGTCGACGGTGATGTCGGTGGCCACGACGTCGGCCGACGGGGCCAGCCCGTAGGTGAGCACCTGCGCCGAGGTCCGGGACGCCATCGCGGCCACGTGCTTGTGGTCGGCGTTGAGGACGGCGATCCCGTCGGCGGGAAGCGATTCGACCAGTTCGCCCTTGGCTCGCGCGACGGCCTCGATGCTGCCGAAGAGTTCGAGGTGAACACCCTCGACCCGGGTGATGATGCCGACGGTCGGATGCGCGATCGAGCACAACAACTCGATGTGTCCGACGCCACGCGCACCCATCTCGACCACCGCCGCCTCGGTGTCGTCGGGCGCGTTGAACAGTGTCAGCGGAAGACCGAGTTCGTTGTTGAACGACTTCTCACTCGCCGCCGTGCGGTACGTCGTGGAGAGCAACCCGGCCAGAAGATCCTTCGTCGACGTCTTGCCGACCGACCCGGTGATCCCGACGACCCGCTCGGGGAGTCGACGCCGCGCAGCACGCCCGAGGTCGGCGAGGGCGAGAGCGGTGTCGTCGACCGTGATGGCGGGAACGTCGACGCCGCTCGCCGGCCCCGTCGAGGTGAGGTACGCGCTCGCGCCCGCCGATACAGCGCTCGCGATGAAGTCGTGGCCGTCACGAGCCGCGACGAGCGGGACGAACAGTTGTCCCGCCCGCACCGCGCGCGAGTCGATCGTCGCGCCGTCGACCGTCACGTCGTTTCCGACGAGTTGACCGCCGACCTCGTCCGCCAGCTCACTTGCCTGCATGTGCACGCCTCAACGCTAGAGGAAGGCACGAAACACCACGCACGCCGGGGAGAGTGCGGCTCGGCGTGGCCGTATCGTGTGACCCATGTCGACTCCCCTGCTGCGCCTGGTTGTTCTCTATGGTGGCGTGTCCGCCGAGCACGATGTGTCCCGTGTGACCGCAGCGCACGTGCTGGCAGCCGCCGACGCGGCCAAGTACAGCCTCGTCCCGATCGGTATCGCGAAGAACGGCAGTTGGGTACGCAACGACAAGGTGATCGCGTCGCTGGCCGACAACACCCCACTGCCCGACGCCCTCGACATCGCGGGCACCGTCGTCGACCCGCTGCGCGAGCTGCAGGCCCACTCCGAGGAATCGATCACCGTCGTCCTCCCGCTGCTGCACGGCCCGCACGGCGAGGACGGCACCATCCAGGGGATGCTCGAGCTGTTCAAGCTGCCCTACGTCGGAGCCGGTGTGCTCAGCTCCGCCGCCTGTATGGACAAGGGCATGGCGAAGATCATCGCCGCCCAGGCGGGAATCCCGCAGTGCCGCTGGGTCGAGTACCGCGACGGCGTCGACGACCCGCGCACCGTGGCGTTCCAAGCTATCGAGGAACTCGGCCTCCCGCTGTTCGTCAAGCCGGCCAATCTCGGGTCGTCGGTCGGAATCAGCAAGGCACACAGGG
>NZ_BAFB01000123.1 GCF_000248075.1 Gordonia otitidis NBRC 100426
GTCGACGGCCCGTCGTGGCGTATCGGATGTGCGAGTGCTCCGAGTTCGGTTGCCCGCTGACGTTCGAGCAACACGGGGTGGGCGAAGCGTTCGATCTTGTCCGTCGGCACTCCGGCGACCGCCGCGACCTCCTGGACGCTCGCTCCCGCACGGATGCGGGACTGGATTTCGCGGGGGCGCAGCGACGATTCCATTTCGATCTCGATCTGTCCGAGGCGGGAGAGGTCACCGCGTGCGGCAGCGCGGAGCCGCTCGTCGGCGTCGAGCTTGAATCGCTCACCGGATTCGGTGTCCTGGCAGATGACATGCGCGCCGTCGACATCAACGCCGACGACCCGAAGTTCACGCATCATCTGCTCCTCCTCTGGTGGCCATGAGTGCGGGCATTGTCGTCAGGTTAGACCACCCATCCGCCCGAGACGGCCGGGACACGCGGCAAATCCGCAGGTCGTACCCGAACGGGGCGTCAATCGCCAAACGCGGCCCGGACCGGCAGACGCGGTCGGTGTACCAACCGCGTCTGCCGACTCGAGCCGCGTTCGGCGAATTTCAGAGCTTGCCTACGACGTAGTCGATCGCGGCGGTCAGGGTGCTGACGTCGTCGGGCTCGATCGCCGGGAACATGCCGATGCGCAACTGGTTGCGGCCCAGCTTGCGGTACGGCTCGGTATCGACGATTCCGTTGGCGCGCAAGACCTTCGCGACCGCTGCGGCGTCGACGTCGTCAGAGAAGTCGATGGTTCCGACCACCTGGCTGCGCAGTGCGGGATCGGTGACGAACGGCGTCGCGAACTCGCTGGCCTCGGCCCAGGAGTACAGCCGCGAACTCGAGTCGGCGGTGCGTGCGACGCACCAGTCGAGGCCGCCGTTGCCCAGCATCCACTGGATCTGGTTGTCCAAGAGCAGCAGGGTCGCCAGTGCCGGGGTGTTGTAGGTCTGGTTCTTCGCGCTGTTGTCGACGGCCGTCGGCAGCGACAGGAACTCCGGGCACCAACGATCGGTGTGTGCGATCTGGTCGACCCGCTCGAGTGCCGCAGGACTCATCACCGCGATCCACAGACCGCCGTCGGAGGCGAAGCACTTCTGCGGCGCGAAGTAGTAGACATCGGTGTCGGCGATGTTGACCGGCAGGCCGCCTGCACCCGACGTCGCGTCGATGGCGATCAGCGCGTCGTCCGAACCTGCGGGACGGATGACGGGGACCGCGACACCGGTCGACGTCTCGTTGTGCGCCCAGCCGATGAGGTCGACGCCGCCGAAGTCGTCCACCGTCAGCGCGGCGGGATCCGGGGCGGTGCCCGGATCGGTCGAGATCACGGCCGGGGAATCCAGGAACGGAGCCTTCTTGGCGACGGTCGCGAACTTCGAGCTGAACTCGCCGTAGGTCAGGTGCAGCGAACGCTGCTTGATCAGCCCGAACGCCGCGGCATCCCAGAAGGCCGTGGTACCGCCGTTGGACAGCACCACCTCGTAGCCCTCGGGCAGCGAGAACAGCTCGGCCAGACCGGCGCGGATCGAGCCCACGACGTTCTTCACCGGTGCCTGGCGGTGGGAGGTACCCATCACCGAGGCGCCGATGTCGACCAGCGACTGCAGTTGTTCGGGGCGCACCTTCGACGGTCCGCAGCCGAACCGGCCGTCGGAGGGCAGCAGTTCTGCGGGGATGGTGATGGATTCGATGGCGACGTCGCTCATGGGCGCAATTCTAGGGTTGTGGCCTCGGCCACTACGCTGCGCCCCTGCTACGCGTGCTGCTGGTGCCTCCGTGCGGCGCGCCGATCTGGCCTCGCGTAAGCCCCTGCTCTCTACAACCCGGGCTTGACCACATCTCCCCAGCCCTCGACGTCCTCAGGTCGACGCGGGGCTGCTCCGGTGTAGAGCGCGGCGGGGCGGACCAGTTTGCCGAGGCGCTTCTGCTCGAGGATGTGCGCACACCACCCGGCCGTGCGGCCGCAGGTGAACATGGCGGGCATCATGTGCGGCGGGACCTCGGCGAAGTCGAGGATCACCGCAGCCCAGAACTCGACGTTGGTCTCGATCGCGCGGTCGGGTCGACGTTCGCGCAGTTCGGTCAGCGCCGCCTGCTCGAGTGCCGAAGCCACCTCGTACCGCGGAACGTCGAGTTCGGATGCGGTGCGGCGCAATACGCGCGCTCGCGGGTCCTCGGCTCGGTAGACGCGATGCCCGAAGCCCATCAGCTTCTCTTTGCGGTCGAGGATTCCCCTGACCAAACCCCTTGCATCACCGGTCTTTTCGACCTCTTCGATCATGGGCAACACCCGTGCCGGTGCGCCGCCGTGAAGCGGTCCCGACATTGCGCCGATCGCGCCCGAGAGCGCGGCTGCGACGTCGGCTCCGGTCGATGCGATCACGCGCGCGGTGAAGGTCGACGCGTTGAGGCCGTGCTCGGCAGCGCTCACCCAGTAGGCGTCGATCGCGGCGATGTGTCTGGGGTCGGGCTCGCCCTTCCAGCGCGTCATGAAACGTGCTGTGACGGTGGGGCACTCGTCGATGATGCGTTGCGGGACGGCGGGCTGGTGGATGCCGCGTGCCGACTGCGCGACGTACGACAGCGCCATCACCGATGCTCGCGCGAGGTTGGCGCGGGCCGTGGCGTCGTTGATGTCGAGCAGCGGCTGGTAGCCCCAGATCGGAGCGAGCATGGCGAGTGCGGCCTGCACGTCGACGCGGACGTCGCCGGTATGAATCGGCAGTGGGAAGGGTTCGGCGGGAGGCAGGCCGTCGCCGAATCGTCCGTCGACCAGCAGTGCCCAGACGTCGGCGAAAGTGACGCCGTTCTCGACGAGATCCTCGATGTCGACGCCGCGATACCGCAGGTTGCCACCGTTCTTGTCGGGTTCGGCGATCTCGGTCGTGAAGGCTGTGACGCCTTCGAGGCCGGGTACGAAGTCGTCGGGGATTCTGCTGGCCATCTCTAGCCCACCTCTCTCCACACCACACCTGAGGCGCCGGGCGCGGGCGCCGTCACCTGCACTCTAGGGCACCCGTGGGTGCCGGGCACCCGGGCGTCTGAGCCATCGGTGGGAGACGGGATCGTCTCCGGAGTAGCGTCTGCAGGGTGGACAACGACCCCATCGACCTGCCCGGAATGCGCGTCGGTTACGGCGGTGGCATTCCACCCAATGTCGGCGACGGTGATCGCGCGGCAGGCGCTGACGGTGTGCGCGACAACCTCGATCCGAGCTGGCTCGAGGGTGACCCGCCCTGGCTGGAGTTGTTCATGGTGTGGCTGCGGGAAGCCGTCGCGGCGCGCATCCCCGAACCCAACGCGATGGTCGTGGGCACAGTGGACCTCAACGGACTTCCGGCGACGCGCACCGTGCTGTGCAAGGGAGTCGACGCCGAGGGCGTCGTCTTCTTCACCGGATACGACTCCGACAAAGGTCATGATCTGGAGGCCAACCCCTTCGCTGCGGTGACATTTCCGTGGATCGCTCTGGAACGGCAAGTGCATTTCCGGGGGCCCGTCAACAAGGTGAGTGACGCCGAGACGCTGGCGTACTGGAACAACCGACCGCGGGGATCACAACTGTCTGCATATGCGTCGGCGCAGTCGCGCGAGATCGACAGTCGCGCCGACCTGGAGGCGAAGGCTGCGGCAGTGGCCGAACAGTTCGGGGGCTTCGACGACGGCGATCCGGTGCCCGTGCCCGAGAACTGGGGCGGCTACCGCATCGAGCCGGTCTTCGTGGAGTTCTGGCAGGGCCGCGCGAATCGTCTGCACAATCGCGTGCGCGTGACGATGGTTGACGGCTGTTGGCGGGTGGTTCGGCTGCAGCCGTAGCGGTTGGCTGGTGAGATGCTGCGGGTTGCTCAGCGCGGCTGGTTTGCGTGGCGGGTTGTCTTCTTGAGGTAGACGGTGCCGGTCGGGATGCCGCCATACGCGAATTGGCGTCCGACGTAACCGTTTCGAGTCTTGCGAAACTCCGTGCGGGTGAACCACTGTGACGCCGGATTGGTGTCGCCATACGAAATTATGCCGCCATTCTTGGTGGAGGCTATTCCGTAGGTGTAGGTATTTTGCGGCCCCACGCCGTAGTAGTCGGCAAACAGCTTGTTACCCACCACTTTTACGTTGGATTCGGGGGAGGGGACTGCACCGTAGACGATTGTTTGCATGACGTAGTGACCTGGCTCGATCTTGGCTTCGGCGTGACCGGCGCCGAGTCCGAGGCCCATGAGCGAGGCTCCACCGACGAGGACGCCTGCGATGATCTTCTTCACAGGAAGCGGAGCGTAGCCGATAGGACGACGAGAGTGAAGCCGCGTCGGCAATCCAACCGTGTCCACATGAGCAAGTTCTTCGCATGCGTTAAGCTTCCCGTCAGCATGACGGGGATGTCAGACTTCGGCGGTCCCACGCACCCTGATGGGCGTGGCTGAGGGGATCACGGCACTCCGACGAATCAGGCGCGCGCGCGGGGAGAGGAGGCCGATTGAGCGAGAGTGATGTCGAGCAGTGGTTCGCCGACCTCCCGCCCCGGCCTTCTCCGGGCACCACCCCCATGCATGATCTGGCCCGCGAGTCCTCCCGTGCGCTGGTGGGATCACACGCCGTTGGTCGAACCGAGTGGCCTGCCGAAGTTGCGCCGGACGCGCAGACGACCCGGCTCAGCGCAGCGACTCCGCAGCCGTCGGCAGCATCCCCATCGGGCGCTGATGATCTCGACTCGTTTCTCGACTCACAGGCGGAGCTCTGGCGCGAGAAGACCCGTCAGAAGCGGAAGGACTCAGATGTTTCGGCCGCTTGGCACACCAGGCGGGGAACACTCGTTGCGGCGGCCGCAGCGATTGCCGCGGTTGCCGTCGTTGCCACGGTCCTCGCTGTCACACTTTCCGGGTCCGACCCGTCCGAGTCGACCGTCGCGCAGCCGTCCTCAGTGGCGCCCACGCAAACCGGTTCGGCTACGGCGAAATGTCCCTCTTCGGTGAGTGGCTCGGTCACGACGGGTGCGGATGCGGGCGGCCAGACGTCGGGCCCGGGCGTGATCAAGGCGTTCAACTACGCGTATTACGTCGAGAGGTCTGCGGCGAAGGCGAAAGCGGTCACGACACCGAATGCGGTTGCCACCGAGGACGTGATGCAGAAATTCATTAACCAGCGCGGGGTGGGAACCACCCACTGCCTCTCGATCGCCGACCGTGGAAACAACACTTACGGTGTGACACTCACGGAATCGCCGCCCAACGGCGGGGCACCGATCGTGTACCAACAGACCATCAGTACTGTGCAGGCCGGTGGGAAGTACTGGATCTCCTCGATCAAATCCGAGAACTGATCGTCAACGCCACCAGGGGCTTCCCGGTCTTGGGGCCGGGAAGCGGAACGAAAGGGACAACACGACGATGACACGGTCGGCAAAGAACCGCGCTCGTGAGACGGCGGTGGACGTACGTCGGCCTTCGATGAAGGCGGCCATGACATCCGCGGTTCTTGTGGCCTCCATCGCAACGGCGATGGGAGCGGGCTCGGCGGCGGCTGTCGAACAAGGCGGCACCAACCCCAACGACTCCGCACCACAGCAAGGTGGCACCGCGCCGACGGACACTGCGCCTCAGCAAGGCGGCACAGCGCCCACTCCCGCCCCAGAGCCTTCGGAGCCTTCAGCACCGGCCTACGTTCCCGGGCCGGGATCGATTCCCGCGCCTCCTCAGGAAGCGCCGTACCAGCCGTACACCGCTGCGCCGCAGTACGAGGAGTCCGGCTACTCGGATCCCGGATACTCGACCTACTACAGCCCCGTTCCGGACGCTCCGTTGCAGGCTCCGAAGCCTGTTGCGCCGGTGCGTCCGATTGCGCCGCCGCCCAACAAGATTCGTGTCGGCAACTTCGTCACCGACATTCCGAAGGGGATGTCGAACAAGGACGTCAACTCCATCAACGCGTGGTCGGCCTACGGCGAAGCGAAGATCGCACAGAACCTGATCGCACTCGGCGTGCCCAAGGACAAGGCGTCCCGCCAGGCGGCTGCGACGATCATCGGTGTTGCACTCGGTGGCGCCACAGGTGCCGCGGTTGGCGCCGTGCCGGGTGCTATCGCCGGGGTATTGCCCGGTGCGATCGTGGGCGCGGGTGCTGGTGCAGGAATTGGCTTTGTCGTCGGTGGTGGCCTGATATCTCCACCTACCGCCGCGACCTCCACTGCTGGCGGCGCGCTCATCGGACTCGGTGTCGGTGCAGTCGGCGGAGCCGCGGCCGGCGCCCTTGGCGGCGCCGCACTCGGCGCAACGATCGGTGGCACGATCGGTGGCATCGCCGCGTACACGCTCGGCGCGGGCGACCCCGGTGCTCATCCGCAGGAACCGTGGAAGCTCGACGAGAACGGCAATCCCAGGCAGCCCAAGCACGCCAAGCCTGCTCCCGTCGACCCCAGCGTCAACCAGTTCGAGCTGTCGGTGCCCGCAGAGGCAGCGTCGAAGAAGGGGCTTCCCTCGGTCGACTACGTCGTCAACTACCGCGGCGACGTCACTGTCAAGGTCGGTGCGCAGACCGCGAAGTGGTCGGCTGAGCAGGCGCAGGCTCCGTACAAGGCACTCGGACCGCTCGGTGCGCAACTCGAGCAGCACTTCCGCGAGATGACCAAGCAGATGACCGGCGATCTCGACGCGCAGGTCCCCGGCTCTGAGGTCGTCTGGCCGCAGGAGGCTGCCGGTCGTCACGCACTGCCCGACGATGCAACGGCCACGGAAGCCGGTGCGCCGCAGTCGACTCCGGCAGCGGTCGCCGTCGATCTCCCTGCAGGCGCGAACCAGGCAGACACACCGACGGCCGACGATTCCGCTCCCACCGTCACCAAGGTGGGCCGGCACGCAGCCGACCACTGACCGTCATGACCGACAACCTGCAGGGAGCCACACCCCGAGCGGCTGCGCAATCCAGCGCAGTCGTCGTGGTGGGTTCTGCGGGTGGAGTCGGCACATCGGTGATTTCCGCGCTCCTCGCGGAGTACCGCGCAGCGACGACACTGGGCGCGGCATCCTGGTGGGTTGATGCATCAGGTAACGACTGCGACATCGAATTGCGCCTCCAGGGTCGCGGCGATCCGGCTCTGCTTCGTACCGAGCTCGGGACCGGGCTGCATCTGGCGCCCGAGGGCGTTCCACTGGTCGACACGGTCGAGGATGTCTGGCGCGTCGGGGCGTCGCCGGTCGTCGACGCTGGTGCCCGACTGCTCACGACGTTGGCCGACCTCACCGACGAGGTCTTCACGGCGAACACGGTCACTCCCGTCATCGTGCTCGGGCCGCGGCCCGATCTGCTCAACCGCGCGCGCCCCTTCCTCGGAGAGTGGCGCAAGGCGGGGGTGCTCGAGCGGGCAGTGGTCGTCATCAACAACCCTCTGCCCATCCCCGATCAGGGATCGCTGGGAAAGCTGGTGATCGACACTGTCGGCGCAAGTGTGGCGGCGGTCATCGGTTTCGAGTACGAGCCCGTGCTCGCCAGCGGGCTGTCCATGGGTCGTCCGGCGCAGGAGAAGTTCTCGCCCAGTACCTGGGTGTCGCTGCGCGAGCTCGCCGACGCGGTACAGGCTCCCGCTGTGCCGTAGCGCGAGCGTCGCCTCGATTCTGTTCCGGTCATACGTGCCGCTAAACTGCTTCGGTGCCCCGTCTGCTCGCCGATACTGCGCCCTTGCGCAACATCTACTTTCGGCGTCTGTGGGTGGCCAACATCGTCACCGTCATCGGTGCACAGCTGACGATCGTCGCGGTACCCGCCCAGATCTATGCCATCACGGGAAGTTCGGCGTACGTAGGACTGACCGGAGTCTTCGGTCTGGTACCGCTTGTCATCTTCGGTCTCTGGGGCGGTGCGCTTGCCGACGTTCTGGATCGTCGAATCCTGTTGATCTGCACGACGATCGGCTTGATCGCTTGTAGCGCGGCGTTCTGGGCACAGTCGGCCTTCGGTGTCGGAAATGTCTGGATAATCCTGTCACTCTTCGCCATTCAGCAAGCCTTCTTCGCGGTGAACCAGCCCACCCGGACGGCGGTTCTGCCGAGACTGCTGTCCGACGAGGAGCTACCCGCGGCACTGTCGTTGAACATGACGGTCATGCAGGCGGGAGCGATCGCCGGTCCGCTCGTCGGTGGCGCGCTGATACCGATCCTCGGCTACCCGCTCCTGTATCTGCTGGACACCATCTTTCTGATTCCGACGTTGGCTGCTGTCGTGATGTTGCCGGCGCTGCGACCGCTCAGCGGCGACGCGCCCAAGGTCCCCGGACTGCGTTCGGTGGTCGATGGTCTCCGCTATCTGGGTGCGCACAAGATCCTCATGGTGTCGTTCGTGGTGGATCTCATCGCCATGATCTTCGGCATGCCCCGGGCGTTGTTCCCGCAGATGGCGCACGAGAACTTCGGCGGTCCCATCGATGGCGGCTGGGCCTTCGCGCTGCTGTTCGCGTCGATCCCCGCGGGCGCGGTACTCGGCGGTGTGTTCTCCGGTTGGGTGAGCAGGGTGCAACGGCAAGGACTTGCCGTGATCGTCTGTGTGATCATCTGGGGTGTCGCGATCGCGGGCGCGGGCGTCGCCGTCGGATTCGCGAATGGCCACGCGTTGCCCATGCTGCCGATCGCGCTCGTCCTCCTCATGATCGGGGGTGCGGCCGACATGGCGTCGGCCGCATTCCGGCAGTCGATCCTTCTGGCCGCTGCCAACGACGATGTGCGCGGACGGCTGCAGGGTGTGTTCATCGTCGTGGTCGCGGGTGGCCCACGGATCGCCGACGTCGTCCACGGCGCGGTGGCGGTCTCGATCGGCGTCTCACTCACCACAACCGGCGGTGGCGTTTTCGTGGTGATCGGCACAGTCCTTGCCGCGCTTGCCGTTCCGGCATTCGTTCGGTACCGCATCGCGAGTCGGGTCACCGAGCAGGCCGCGGGACAGTAGTAGCGCCGAGGTCGCCGACGGTGCGCTGATCAGCGCACCTGGGGTTTCGATGCCAAGATGGAGCGCATGACTGCCACCGTCGAGGAATCCCGCAGCGACTTTCGGGTTCCGCTGATCGACATCACGCCCTACATCACAGGCGGGAGCGCAGCCGAACGGGCTGCCGTCGCCGCGCAGATCGATGATGCGGCGAGTTCTGTCGGGTTCATGCAGATCGTCGGTCACGAGATCCCCGCTGCGGTGATCGACGAGTTCACCGCAGTCCTCGACGACTTTTTCGCGCTCCCTCTCGACGAGAAGAAGGCGTACCGAACACCGCCTGAGATCAACCGCGGCTACGCGCCGCCGAAGTCGGAGTCGCTGTCGTTGTCGCTCGGCGTCGAATCGGCGAACCGCATGAACGACTTCTTCGAGGCATACAACGTGGGTGTCGAGGCCAAGGAGTACCCGGATCTCGAGCTTCCAGACGACCAGTACGCCGACAACACCTGGCCGCAGGTCGACCACTTCCAGGCGGCAGTATCGACCTACTTCGCCGAGGCGCGTCGGGTTGCACACACGCTGACCAGGATCTTCGCCGACGCGCTCGACCTTCCACCCGACTTCTTCGACGGCTACACCGATCACTCACTCGACGTACTCCGGATGAACAACTACGCGCTCCCGCCCGGCGAGGTGGAGATCGACGGTGAGTTGACGGGCATGGGGGAGCACACCGACTACGGCATCGTCACCGTGCTCTGGGCCGACCAGGTCCGCGGACTTCAGGTCCTCGACAGCACCGGGCAGTGGCACGACGTCGCACCCGAACAGGGGGCGTTGCTGATCAACCTCGGTGACCTCATGGCGCGCTGGACAAACGAGCGCTGGATGTCGACGCTGCACCGCGTGAAACCGCCGATCGTCGACGGCACAATCGAACGACGACGCTCCGCCGCGTATTTCCACGACGGCAACATCGACGCGACGATCTCGACGTTGCCGTCGTGTGTCGGTGCCGGTAGCCGATACTCACCGATCACCGTCGGCGAGCACATCGGCGCCAAGCTTGCGGGATCGCGTGCAGGACAAGCTAATCCGTACGCAAAACGCGAAGCTGCCCGAGTGCAGCGCGCGATGCAGCGGGGACTCGGGCAGCAGTGAGAGCTTGCTGGAGTCCGAGTTGACGGACACCTGCGATCGTCGGTGGGAACCCTGCCGAAGGGCTTCGCGTCGTGCCTGTGGCTGATATAACGGTCACGAGGGTTACGCACGTCGGGGTGAGTTGGTGACCGGGTGGTCACCGATCCGGATAGTCGGTCGGCGCGCACCTTCTGGGGCGGGAGATCAGGACGATACGGCCACGCCACCACGTCCGGACGCTGACGCGAGATCGCGCAGGAGAATCATGAACGCACCGTCGGAGACCACCCCCACCACCATGCAGGCCGCTGTCGTCCACGACTTCGGCAAACCACTGAGCGTCGACTCGATCGATGTCCCGAGCCCAACCGGCTACGAGGCGCTTGTCCGTGTCGACTACACCGGTGTCTGCCATACAGATTTGCATGCGGCCCATGGTGATTGGCCGGTCAAGCCTGAACCTCCATTCGTTCCCGGGCACGAGGGTGTCGGTACGGTGGTGGCCGTCGGTGATGACGTGACGCGCATCAAGGTCGGCGACGTCGTCGGTAACGCATGGCTGTGGAGTGCGTGCGGCGAATGCGAATGGTGTGAAACCGGCTGGGAGACACTGTGCCCCTACCAGAAGAACGGCGGCTACTCCGTCGACGGTTCCTTCGGTCGCTATATGCTGGTGGACTCCCGCTACTGCCCGATCATCCCCGAAGGCGCCGACCTGGCCGCCGTGGGACCGATCCTCTGCGCAGGCGTCACGGTGTACAAGGGTCTGAAATGCACGGACACGAAACCCGGTGAGTGGGTGCTCATCTCCGGGATCGGTGGACTCGGGCATATCGCCGTGCAATACGCGATCGCGATGGGCCGTCGGGTGGCGGCTGTCGACGTCGACGACGAGAAGCTCGAACTGGCCCGACACCACGGTGCCGAGATCACCGTCAACGCCGCAACGGCCGCCGACCCCGCAGCCGAACTACAAGAGGCAACGGGCGGAGGAGTGCATGGTGCGTTGGTGACCGCGGTCAACAAGCATGCGTTTCCGCAGGCGGTGGGATCGCTACGGCGCGGCGGCACCGTTGTTCTTGTCGGCCTGCCGCCAGATCAGTTCCCCCTCGACATCTTCAGCACGGTGCTCCTGGGACTCACCGTCCGCGGGTCGATCGTCGGTACCCGCAAGGACATGAGCGAGGCCCTCGACTTCTACGCCCGGGGGAAGATCACGCCGACGTACTCGGTGCGCAAGCTCGGCGACATCAACAACGTGTTCGACGAGATGGAACACGGGAAGATCGAGGGCCGCGTGGTGATGAACATGGCCGAGAGCGACATCTAGCAGAGCCCGAAGTGACGACCTCACCTCGCATCTCGACGCCGTCCATGTTGGCTCTGCACTCGGGCGCAGCGTCAGGGCACTGAACCACCGCGGCAAAGGGGCGCTGCTGTGCCCACGATGCCACGACGACGTGCATCACCGCGGGTGGGAGATCAATCTCGGTAGCGACAATCACCCGTGGCTCGTTCCGCCTGCCACCCGCGTGAGTGCCCGGACGCGGGACTCGTCGGGCAAGGCCCCTCGACCCCGCCCGACGAGTCCCGCCCGCGGCTCTCAGTCGGCGGCACTCAATCGGCGGGGGTAACCCGCCCCGGATACGTTGCGGTCCTTGCGGCGTGGACTGGGCAGTAGTGCATGGACTTCCCATGCTCGGATTCCGGGGGCAGGTTGCGTGAAGGCGTTTCGACCAGCGGAGCGTCGACCGGGACGCGACCATTGACCCTGTCCCACGCGTCCCGCCCGCGTGGATGTCGCCAGAGGCGCGTGGGCATCAACCGATGGAAGACCAGGTTGTAGCCCTTGCCGAGAATGCGGAAGAGTTTCTCGTCGCGGTCGCTCCAGGGTAGTGCCATCATCTCGCGGATGGCCTCGTCGTAGAAGCCGGTGGTGAGCCAGATGAGGTTGCGAGCCACCACCGGTGCAATCACCGTGCGCCAGATGCGGTCGGGAATGAAGGACAGGGATGGCGGGGCAGGCAGCGTCGAGATGTCGAGGACGGTCCGTACGGACTCATGGTCGCGTAACACGTTGCGACACATGTGGTCCCAGTAGTCGAGAAACTCCTCGTAGGTGTCGGGCACGGGACGCATACTGACCCCGTACATGGCATACCAGTTCTTGGACTCCTCGAACAGCTGTCGCTTCTGGTCCTCGGAGAGCCAGGGACCGAACCGTTCACACAGACGCACATTTCCGTACCAGAACGTCGCATGGGCCCAGTAGAAGACATCGGGGTCGAGTGCGTGATATCGAGAGCCGTCGGGCATCGTGCCCTTGATCTGGCGGTGATAGTCGCGGACCTCTTTGCCGGTCTCGAAACCGAAGTACTCGTCATAGACGACGCCGCCGATGGGATACAGCGACCGCATCAATCGCTGCCATCGTTCGCCGAAGAAGTCGGAGTGATCCCAGACGGCCTGGCCGAGCTTCGGGTGCATGTTCTGCATCGACCCCGCCCACAGTCCCTGGATCATCCCGGTCCAGGTTCCCCACACCTGCCAGGTCAGGGAGTCGGGGCCGAGCGGCGGGTACTCCTGCCGCTGGGGGTGCGCTCCTGTGCCGGGATCACCATCGACAGCAAGGCGGTCGGAGGTGCTCGAGTTGTCGAGATCGACGCGGGCGCCGGGGTCGAGGGGCGCGGTGTTGGTGTCTGTGACGTGCGTCATGAGACTAAACACTAGGTTCGTCTCACCGAGTGTGTCAACGGCACGTGTGTGGGATCAGGCGCTGCGGAAGCGAACCCGGTTGCCTGCGACGAGTTGAGCGGCGCCAGACACTGCCGGCGCCGACAGCACGGCGACGACGGGATAACCGCCGGTCACGGGGTGATCTGCCAGGAAGATCACTGGTTCGCCCGCTGGTGGCACTTGTATCGAGCCGTGGGCAACGCCCTCGGAGAGGAGTTCGGCGAGGTCGTCGCGATGGCGGAGGGTCGGGGACGAGTCGTCGTCGGGGCGTCGAAGTCGGACGCCCACGCGATTGCTGGCAGGGGTCACCTCCCACGTACCGGCGAAAAGGTTGTTGGGGGCGACGAGGCGAGGGGCGCGAGGTCCCGGATATGTCTCGAGCTCGACGACCGGGCGAGCACGGTTGTCGGTGGGCGCGACCAGTGTCGCGGGCCACGGACCGAATTCCCCACCGACGTCGAGTACATCGCCGGCTGACAGCGGGTCCGGGCCGGTTCCCGACAGTGTGTCCGTCGAACAGGAGCCCAAAGTCGGGGATGCGGCGATTCCGCCACGCAGCGCAACGTAGTTGCGGCATCCCTGCGACGGGGTACCCACTGAGACCTCCGACCCCGCGTGTGCCACCACCGCGGTGTTCACGCCCACGGCGACGCCGTTGACGACGACGTCCGTCAGGGCGCCGGTGACGGCGATCAGTATGTCGGTGTCGCAACGGAATACGAGGCCGCCAAGCGTCGATTCGATCGTCGGAGCACCCTCGGCATTTCCGACGAGTCTGTTGGCGAGGGTCATCGCCGAACGGTCCGCGGCACCCGACCGTGGAACGCCGAGGTGCTGGTAGCCCGGACGACCGAGATCCTGGATCGTCGACAGCGGACCGGGTGCCACGATCGTGACGGCTCTCATCGCTGCTCCCCGGTGTCGTCGGCGCGCGGAGCGTCGTCGATCTCGGCGTCGGTGAAGCGCACGACGGTTCCGGGCGCGAGGAGCGCCGGGGGTTCGCCAGATTCATTCCAGAGCTCGACATCGGTGCGTCCCAACAGATTCCATCCTCCGGGGCTGTCGCGTGGGTAGATCGCACTGTAGCCCGCTGCGATCGCGACCGAGCCGGTCGGTACCCGCGTCCTGGCGTGGGAACGTCGTGCGACCGACAGCAGGGGATTGGTGGTGTCCTCGGCGGGTACCAGGTAGCCGAAACCCGGTGCGAATCCCATGAATTGGACTCGCCACCGTGACCCGCGATGCGCCTCGATCACGTCGTCGACGCTCAGGCCGAGCGTTGCGGCTACGTCGTCGAGGTCCTCGCCGTCGTAGTGCACCGGTATTTCGACGTGGCGCACGGCTTCGTCTGCGGTGCTTGGTCGGTCCGCCGCTCGAAGGACCCGATGGATTCCGAGTACATCGACGCCACCACCGGTGCTGCCTTGCACCAGGATTGACGTCGCGCTAGGGATCAGGTCTTCGACTCCGACCAGATGCCCGTCGTTCATGGCACCGCGTAGCGCGGCGGCAACATCGAGCGCAGTTCGTGCGGGATCGGCCTCGTCGGTGAAGTCGAGAAGCACCGCATCGGGGCCCGCGGACAACTCCTGCATAGCGATCGAATCTACCGCCGATGCCGCGTCGGGATGGCACACTGGGCGCGTGCCACACATGGGAGTCGCCCGGTGAGAGAAATCGTCGTTTGCGGTGAGGCGCTCGTCGACGTCGTCTCGACAGCCGCTCCCGGTGCTGATCCCGCGCACCTTCCGCCGCTGCAGCCCGCACTGGGCGGCGGCCCGTTCAACGTCGCGATAACACTAGGTCGACTCGGTAGCGCTGTCTCCTTCTGCTCGGCGGTGTCCACCGACACCTACGGTGACGCGATCATGGCTGCCCTCGCGGCGGGCGGTGTCGGCACCACCCTGGTCCAACGTCGGCCCGAACCGACGTCGCTCGCGTTGGCGACGATCGGCTCCGACGGCGGCGCGCACTACTCGTTCTATGTCGAGGGCACGGCCGACCGACTGGTCGCCGAGCCCGGCGACTTCGCGGCCACGGTCTCCGCGGTGTGCTTCGGGACGCTGTCGATGGTTCTCGAACCGGGAGCGAGTGTGTACGAGCTGGTGATGCGCAGAGCGCACGACGCCGGACGGCTCATCGCACTGGATCCCAACATTCGTCCGGCAGTCATCGACGATCCGGATTTCTATCGCCGACGGTTCCTCGACTGGTTGCCGATGATCGACGTCCTCAAACTCTCCGACGAGGACGTGGATTGGCTCGGCAACGGCGTCGACGGGTCGTCGGTCGACGATTGGCTGCGCGAAGGTGCGGGCGCTGTCGTGATCACGCATGGAGGCGACGGAATCTCCGTGCGCACAAGCGAATTCAGCGTATTGGCCCCGGCTCCCGCGACCGATGTGGTCGACACCATCGGCGCCGGCGACAGCGTTCTGGGCGGCCTGCTCCACTTCTTCGACGAGTCGGGAGACCTGTCCGCCGCCGCAGTCCGTGCACGCGACGCCGACTACTGGACGCGTGCTGCCGAGTACGCAGCACGGGTCGCCGCGGTGACCGTTTCCCGTCCGGGCGCCGACCCGCCATGGTCGAGCGAGCTCGACGCGTCCTGAGTGGCAGCGAATGCCTCGGCGCCGACGGTCCGGCGAGCCTCCGGTGCGGTGCAGAAACCCTCCGGTGCGGTGCAGAAACTAGGGGAAACAATCCTTCCGCTGGTTCCGTCCCCTTCCGCGAGTTTCTTCGCGGGGAAGGGGCAAAGAGTAGGGGAAGGACCGAGCCGGGCATGCTCGCATTCGTTCGCAGGTCACGGGTGGTTGTGCTGGAAACGTGAACCGTGCTGCGCCCCGGATGATGCGCAACCGGTGCCCGGCGATGGACCCGGCTTTGGACCCTCCGTGGGCGCGCATGTCGATAACCGACTACGTTTAGTAACGGAGAGTCCGACTCACAGTGCGTCACATGCACCTGTGGGTCTCATACCTGAGTAAAGGGGTTTTGGAGTGTCCGCTGAAACAGCTCCCGCCGACTCGGCATCGGATACCGCCTCGTCGACGTTTACTTACCCCGGTGGGCAGCTCGAGCTTCCCATTCTCAAGGCCACCGCGGGCAGTGATTCGGTTGCACTGGGTAAGTTCCTCGCAGAAACGAATCTCACGACGTTCGACGGCGGCTTTGTCAACACAGCAGCCTGCAAGTCCGCGATCACCTACATCGACGGCGAAGCAGGAATCCTGCGTTACCGGGGTATCCCGATCGACCAACTGGCTGAGAAGTCGACCTTCATCGAGGTCAGTTACCTGCTGATCTACGGCGAACTGCCGACACCGAGCCAGCTCGAGGAGTTCAACAACAAGATCCAGCGGCACACACTGTTGCACGAGGATCTGAAGCGCTTCTTCGACGGCTTCCCGCGCAACGCGCATCCGATGCCCGTGCTGTCGAGTGCGGTCAATGCGCTGAGTGCGTATTACCAGGACTCGCTCGATCCCAAGGATCCCGAGCAGGTCGAACTCTCGACGATCCGTCTGCTGGCCAAGCTGCCGACGATCGCCGCGTACGCCTACAAGAAGTCGGCGGGCCAGCCCTTCCTGTACCCCGACAACTCGCTGTCGTTGGTGGAGAACTTCCTGCGGATGACCTTCGGCTTCCCCGCTGAGCCCTACGTGGTCAATCCCGAGGTCGCCAAGGCCCTCGACATGCTGTTCATCCTGCACGCCGATCACGAGCAGAACTGCTCGACGTCGACGGTGCGCCTGGTCGGTTCGTCGCAGGCCAACCTGTTCACCTCGATCTCGGGTGGCATCAACGCACTGTGGGGACCGTTGCACGGCGGCGCCAACCAGGCTGTCCTCGAAATGCTCGAGGACATCAAGGCCTCCGGTGGCGACACCAAGGCGTTCATGACCAAGGTCAAGAACAAGGAAGACGGTGTGAAGCTCATGGGCTTCGGACACCGCGTCTACAAGAACTACGACCCGCGTGCCGCGATCGTGAAGAAGACGGCTGACACGATCCTCGAATCGCTCGGTGTCCAGGACGATCTGCTCGACATCGCCAAGGGACTCGAAGAAGTCGCCCTCAACGACGACTACTTCATCTCACGCAAGCTCTACCCGAACGTCGACTTCTACACCGGCGTCATCTACCGGGCGATGGGCTTCCCGACCCGCATGTTCACGGTGCTGTTCGCACTCGGACGGCTGCCGGGCTGGATCGCTCACTGGCGTGAGATGAACACCGATCCCGCAACCAAGATCGGCCGTCCGCGTCAGCTCTACACCGGATACCCCGAGCGCGACTACATCACGATGGGCGACCGCTGAGTTCGTCGCATCGACTTGACCGCCCGACGACTCAAAGGAGAGTCCCGTGACCAGCACCGAGAAGCCAGAAGTCGAGTTCCAGGAGGGCCCTGCGCCCACTGAGCTCGAGATCGCCGACATCATCGTCGGCGACGGCGAGGAGGCCAAGCCGAGCGACGTCGTCGACGTGCATTACGTGGGTGTCGACTTCGAGTCGGGTGAAGAGTTCGATTCGTCCTGGGATCGCGGCCAGTCGGCCAACTTCCCGCTCGACCGGCTCATCCCGGGCTGGCAGCAGGGCATTCCGGGGATGAAGGTCGGTGGCCGACGCCGACTGACCGTCCCGCCCGCGCTCGCCTACGGCCCCGAAGGCGCAGGTCACCGACTTTCGGGACGGACCCTGGTGTTCGTCATCGACCTTCTGGGCGTGGGTTAGATCGCCTCTCAACGCAAGAGCGCCGGTGCATCGGATGTCGATGCACCGGCGTTGTGCTGGTTGAGGCGAGATCTTCGTCTCAACGATCTGCCGGCACTCGGCGAGGCGATCGGTGACGGCAAGCGCCAGGTGCTCGTGTGTTTCGTGCTCGACCCTCGTCTCGAGAAGTCGTCGGGCGAGCGACGTCTCGCCTTCCTCTACGACTCGCTGCGCGAGTTGGACGCCAAGCTCGACGGCAACCTGCTTGTCGTACGTGGACGACCGGACGAGGAGATCCCGCGACTCGTCGACGCCGTGTCTGCGGAATCGGTGCACGTCAGCGAGGATTTCTCGCCTTTCGGTCGACGCCGAGACGATGCCGTCGCGCAGTCGCTGGAAGCGTCAGGGGCGTCGTGGCAGCCGGTCGGCTCGCCTTACCTCGTCTCGCCCGGCAGGGTGACGAAGTCCGACGGCACACCGTACAAGGTGTTCACACCGTTCTTCCGCGCCTGGGGCGACCACGGATGGCGGTCGCCCGCGACGACCGGCGCGCCGTCGAATCTGCTGAATCCCAGCGACATTCACCCGTCGGGCCGCATCAGGATTCCGGCCGCCCCCGTCGACCTCGACCTTCCGGCGGGCGAGGACGCGGCACTTGAACGCTGGCGTGCCTTCGTCGACGACGATCTCTCGGGATACGACTCCGACCGCGACCGTCCCGATCTCGACGCGTCGAGCAGGATGTCGGCATACCTGAAGTTCGGCAACATCCACCCGCGCACGATGGCCGACGACCTGGGCAGGTCCAAGTCCGCGCAGGCGTATCTCCGAGAACTGGCATTCCGCGACTTCTACGCCGACGTCCTCTATCACTGGCCGAAGAGCTTGTGGCACAACTGGAATGATCAGTTCGACGACATCTCGCTCGACACCGGTAAAGCCGCCGAGAAACGGTTCGATGCCTGGCGTGAAGGCCGAACCGGCTTTCCGCTCGTCGATGCCGGGATGCGTCAGTTGAGCGAAACCGGATTCATGCACAATCGGGTGCGCATGATCGCGGCGTCGTTCCTGGTCAAAGACCTGCATCTGCCGTGGTGGTGGGGTGCACGGCATTTCCTCGATCAGCTCACCGACGGCGACATGGCGTCGAACCAGCACGGGTGGCAGTGGGCGGCGGGCACGGGAACCGATGCGGCACCGTACTTTCGAGTGTTCAACCCGGAAACGCAGGCCAAGAAGTTCGATCCCGACGGGGACTACATCCGCCGCTGGATTCCGGAGTTCGAGACCGACGACTATCCCGACCCCATCGTCGATCACAAGGCGGAACGTGAAGAGGCGCTTCGGCGCTTCGGCGAGATCTGAGACGTCGACACCTTCGGCGGTGCAAGGCGATCCCCACTGACGAGCGAGCCGGCGTTCTTCACGCGTGCCAGAAGTGGAAGCATCTCGTATCCGGTGACGCCGTCGAGTGATCCGAGTACGTCGGTGACGAATTCGTACAGTTCGTCGGTGTTCCGCACCATCACGCTCGCCGACAGGTTGGCCTGTCCGGTCACGGCGACCGCGAACGGAACGTCGGGATGTGCTGCCAACGCTTCGCCAACGGCAGCCAGATGTCGGGGTTGGACCGTCAGCCAGATCGCGATGGCGTCCCGCCCCATCGCGGCGGCGGCGAGGTCGACGTCGAAGTAGGCGATACCCGCGAAGACGAGTCGTTCAACGCGGCGGGTCACCTTTCCCGGCGTCGAACCGACTGCTCGTGCGAGGTCGGTGTTACGACGTGCGGCCGTCGCGGCTCAGGACATCGATGATCGCGCGATCGGCGCGGTCGATGGTCGTCGACGACGCCCCGTCCTTGGGCCCTCGTGGAATCCTCGTCGCGGCAAGCGCATCCGCTTCCGGACGGGTCAGTGCGTCGTGCCAGCCCTCCCAATCCGTCGGTGCACCACCGGCATACGTGTGCAGCACGACTGCTGGGCGCACGTCGAGGACGGGTGCTGCCTTGGGGAGGGTGCGGGTCAGCAGTTCCATGCCTCCGTAGGGTTCCGCCGCGCGCAGGTTGAAGACGATCTCCCAGCCTGCCTCGTAGATCGAGACCCACGACACGTCGTCTCGTGCTGCGAGTGCCGCGGCGATCGCGTCGGCTCCCTCGGGGCGGCACCGGACCCGCACGAGCCACGTCGAGTTGCCGGTCGCGCGCGGATCGGTCGCCATGGTGACCCGCAGGAGGCCGTCGCGGCGTAATCGCCGATAGCGACGGGCGATCGTCTGCTCCGCCACTCCGAGGACGTCGGCGATCTCACGGAACGACGCGCGCGGAGACAGTTGGATTGCGCGAGCGATTCTCGTGTCGAGGCTGTCCAAGATGGAGGATTCCGGCGACGTTGTGGCTCCCACGTCCATGATTTTACGGAATCAAGGTGCCTTTGCGACTTACCGCCGAGTCGAGATCACACTTGAGTCATGCCGCTCGACGTGCGCTGACGCACGGATTTCGGGCCAACTTCTCGAAAGGGACTCAACTCATGGAACGTAAATGGTGGACGCTTGTCGTCGTCTGCGCGGCGACCTTCATGCTGCTGCTCGACGTGACGATCGTCGTCGTCGCTCTTCCTGACATCAAGACGGCACTCGGTGCGAGCTTCAGCCAGTTGCAGTGGGTCACCGATGCCTACGCACTCGCGCTGGCGTCGTTGCTGCTGACGTCGGGGTCGATCGCCGACAAGTTCGGTAGACGGCGGATCTTCTCGATCGGACTGGTGATCTTCACCCTCGGTTCGCTGCTGTGTGGCGTCGCCCAGGACCCGGTCATGCTGATCGTGTCGCGCGCGCTGCAGGGCGTCGGCGGAGCGGCACTGTTCTCGACGTCGCTCGCACTGCTCGCGTCGACCTTCCACGGTCGCGAACGCGGCGTCGCGTTCGGTGCGTGGGGAGCGGTCACGGGCGTGTCGACGGCTCTCGGCCCCATCCTCGGCGGCGTGCTGACCACCGGGGTCAGTTGGCGGGCCATCTTCCTGGTCAACCTGCCCATCGGTATAGTCGCGCTGCTGATCACCTGGAAGTTGGTTGACGAATCGCGCTCGCCTCATGCGCGACGGATCGACTGGCCGGGCGTCGTCTCGTTCACCGCGGGCCTGGTTGCTCTGGTGTACGGCTTCACCGAAGCCGGTCAGCACTCGTGGAGTGATGGCGTGGTGGTCGGTTCGTTCATCGCCGCGGCGGTGTTGCTGGTGGTGTTCGTCGTCATCGAGTTGCGAGTCGACGAGCCGATGTTCGACCTCTCGCTCCTGCGCATCCCGACCTTCACCGGCGGACTGATCGCCGCGTTCGCGATGAACGGCTCACTGTTCGCGATGCTGCTGTATGTGGTGCTCTACCTGCAGGACGGCCTCGGCTACTCCGCACTGCAAACGGGTCTGCGCCTGCTCGTGATGTCGGGCTGCACGATGGTCAGTGCCACGATCGCCGGGCGTCTGTCGGAGAAGATGCCGGTGCGCTGGCTGATCGGCCCCGGCCTGATCATCGTCGGCGTCGGCTTGTTCGTGATGGCCGGACTCGACCAGAACTCGTCGTGGACACATCTGATTCCCGGCCTGATCGTCGCGGGTATCGGCAGCGGCCTGGTCAACCCACCGCTCGCCGCGACCGCGGTCGGCGTCGTCGACGTGCACCGCTCCGGCATGGCGTCGGGCATCAACACGACCTTCCGTCAGATCGGCATCGCCGTCGGTATCGCGGTGTACGGCACGGCGTTCAGCTCGCAGCTGAGCTCCTCGATGCGCGAGAACCCCGCCGGCGGCAAGCACGCTGCCTACGCCGACGCCCTCAACACGCTGTTCTGGATCAGCGGCGCCGTCGCGCTCATCGGGGGTGTGGCAGCACTGCTGCTGATCCGCAGCCGCGACTTCGTACCGCACGGCCCGGCCCCGACCCCCGACGGCCGGGGCGACTCGTCGAGCGAGGGCGCCGGGGTGTCTGCCGTCGCGTGATGCCCCGCGTCCGGGCCGTCGTACGTGTTGGTGGGGACCTACGCCAGCTGCGGCGGAAGGTGGGGGGCGGGTCTGGGTGCGGAAAGTGGGGGGAGGGTCGGCTCGGGCTGCGGAAAGTGGGGGAAGGGGCGGCTCGGGCTGCGGAAAGTAGGGGAAGGGGCGGCTGTCGCCGCAGAAAGTAGGGGAGGGCCGGGCTCCGGCCGCAGAAAGTAGGGGAGGGATCTCTTCCGTGGGTTTCTGACCCTTCCGCGGGTTGTTTCTCGGGGAAGGGTCAGATTCTCGGGGAAGGATTCTTTCCGCGGGTTCTGGCGCCGCCCTGGGGTCCGCGCCGAGCCGAGAGTCGGCTCTGACCCGCGAGCCCCCGCCCGAGAGCTGCCCCGGGCCCGCGCCTAGCCGAGAGCCGGCTCTGACCCGCGAGGCCCCGCCCCGAGAGCTGCCCCGCGCCGACCTCGCCGGAGAGCCGGCTTTGACCCGCGAGCCCCCGCCCGAGAGCTGCCCCGCGCCGACTCCGCCGGAGAGCCGGCGAGCCCCCGCCCCGAGAGCTGCCCCGCGCCCACCCCGCAGCCAGCCGCCCACGCCCCGCCCGGAGCCCCGAAGCCCCGGAGCCTCGCGCCCTACCGCGCCATCGACAGCACCTCGGACCACTTGACGCGGCTGCCGGTGCGCAGGATCGACTGCTGGTAGATGCGCGCGGCGAACCAGGTCGCGGCGGCGCAGGCCAGCAGCATCAGGACCAGTGTGATGACGATCTGCATAACGTTGGTGTCCCCGGTGGCGATCCGGATCGGCATCAGCACCGCCGAGAACGGTGGAATCCACGTCAGTACCTCGATGAACGTCGACTGCAGCGCCTGCACCCCGAAGATGCCCGCGTACATCACGGCCAACGACAGCACGGTCAGCGGCATGATCGTCGAACCGAGTTCTTCCTGTCGGGAAACCAGTGCTCCCGCAGCGGCATACAGTGTCGCGAAGAACAGGTAACCGAGCAGGAACCACACCAGCACTGCGAGGAACATCCAGATGGCAGTGCCCGCGATCGTCAACATCCCGGTGGCCAGGCCGGCGATCAGCGCGGTCGCCCCGAGTATCACCACCTGTCCCAGCGCGACCGCACCGATCCCGAGGATCTTGCCCCACATCAGGTGCAGCGGTTTGACCGTCGCGAGTAGGAGCTCGACGATCCGCGACGTCTTCTCCTCGACGACACCCACCGCGATCATGTTGCCGCCCAACATGATCGCTGTGATGAGCAAAATGGCGCCGACGAGCGCGATCACGATCCGCTGTGCTTGGTCCGGTTTGTCAGGTGTGGTTTGGGCGGTGTCGACCTTCGGCGTCGGCAACGACGACGCGTCCACTCCGCGTGCGGCGAGTCCCTCCGACAACGCATTCTGCTGAATCGATCCCTGGAGAACACCGGAGAGAGCATCCGAGAGTCCCGTTTTGCTGACGACCGTGTACGAGTCGCCAGCGCCGCGCACCACAGCGGCGTCGAGGTCGCCCGACTCGACGCGGTCGCGCGCTTGCGTCAGCGTGTTGTCGCCGGAGATCGCGATGACGGTCACCGGTGTGCCGCTTGCCTGACCGGACTGCTGGATGGTCGACGACAGCGCGGCGTCGCCGGAGAGTCCCACGCGTTCGGGGTCGGTGCCGCCGCCGGCAATCGCCTTCCAGACGATCAATCCGACGACGATGACGAGCATCAGGACGACGGTGCTGATGACGAACGAGCGGGTCTTCGCGCGGGTGGCGATCTCACGTTGTGCCACGAGCCGAATCGACTGCAGCGCACCGGCCCCCTCGGACGACGACCGCGTGCTGTCGGTAGATGTGTGGTTGCTGGACGTGGGCGCGGTCATGCCGTCACCACCTCTCGGAACAGTTCGGTCAGATCGGGTGTGGTCCGGGCAAAGCGGTGAACCGGCCCGTTGTCGAGCGCACGACCGAGCACCGCCTGGTCATCGAGCGCAGTGGGGTCGACGCGGAGCCGGGCACCGCCGGTTTGATAGTCGGCTTCCAACACACCGGGGCAGTCGTCGGCCCAGCGCGTCGTCGAATCGGGGCCGTCGATTTCGAGGATGACACCGGCACGCGTGCGGAGATCGTCGACGGCGCCTTCCGCTCGCATCCTTCCCGTGGCGACGATGCCGACGCGGTCGCACAATCGCTGCACGAGATCGAGCTGGTGGGACGAGAAGATGACCGGAATACCTTCGGCTGCTTTCTCTTTCAGCACATCACTCATCACGTCGACGGCGACCGGGTCGAGTCCGGAGAACGGTTCGTCGAGGACGAGTACGTCCGGATCGTGTACCAGCGCGGCCGCAAGCTGCACACGTTGCTGATTGCCGAGCGACAGGTCGGCGACGTTGTCGTCGTAGCGTTGGTCGACGCCGAGGCGCTGAGTCCACCGTCGTGCGCTGTCTGCGGCGGCATCGGCGCTCATACCGTGCAGGCGCGCGAGAAAGACGAGCTGTTCGCCGACCTTCATCTTGGGATACAGTCCGCGTTCCTCCGGCATGTAACCGATTCGACGTCGGGTGCGCAGGTCTATCGGTGCGTCGCCGAGTGTTACCCGACCTGAATCCGGTTCGAGCACACCGAGGATGATGCGCATCGTCGTCGACTTGCCTGCACCATTGCTGCCGACGAAGCCGAAGATCTCGCCGGGGGCGACGGTGAAGGTCATGTCGTCGAGCGCGACGACGTCGCCGTATCGCTTGGACAATCTGTCCACCGTGAGCGCTCCTGCGTTCATGGCGAAGTCCTCCCTTGGTTGGTGTGAAATCCGGGGCCGCTGTAAAGGTCTGTGTCGCCGGGTAAGTCGAGATCCTCCGGGTCGGCGTCGGCCATCCACCACGCGGTGAGCATCGACGGGATGAAGACCGCACCGAGCACCAGTGCGATGAGCAACATGCCGGTCCCGTAGACGTACTGGCCACGCACCTGATCGAATCCACCGAGTGTGACGAGAATGGCGTACGGGATGAACATCAGCGTGAAGAGCGCGAAGTAGGCGATGGAACGTGCCGAATTGCGCTGCGCCAGTTGGATCTCGTCGAGCGCGGACACGGGCGCGTCACCAACAGAGCCGGTGACGATCCGCAGCAGCCGCTGGCAGACGAGTGCACCGATGATCCCTGTCGCCAGCGGGATGATGAACCATTCGCGTGACCAGAAGGCGACGAGTGCGCCGATCAGAACGAGTAGAGCGCAGATGGCCTGTACGACGACGAGCCGGCGATAGACAGTACGCCTGCGCCAGCCGACGAGCTTGCGCGCATTGCGTTCGTTGAAACGACGATGCCGTTCACCTCGCCATTCGTCGTAGCGCAGCCACAGTGCGGGTTTGGCGTCGTCGGGGATCGCGGAGTTGGGGTCGTGCATCGGTCAGACCTCCGTAGACGTGTGTGAAGTGGACGGGTCTGAAGCGGACGGATCGGGTCCGGGTGGGGCCGTGCCCCGGCGCGAACTGTCTGCCGGGCGGCCGTACAACTCCGCCGACATCGCGGTGAACTCGGTGCGGCTGAACACGGCCTCTACCGGTAGGCCGAAGACGTCGCAGATGCGGAAGGCGAGGTCGAGGCTCGGATAGTTGTCGCCCCGCTCGAGTGCCCCGACCGATTGGACGTTGACCCCGACCAGTGCTGCCAGGTCCGCACGCGACATCCTGCGCTCGGCGCGGAGCACGCCGATCCGGTTGTAGATGGGAAGCTTCTCTCCCCGTCGCACTGGGCTCACACGACATAGTGTTGTGAAAACACAACACTATGTCAAGAATTCACGATGAAACTCTGCGCGATCAGCCGGTGGCCAGGAGGTTGACGACGTTGCGCGCCGCCTCCCGGCCCGCTCGGTTGGCGCCGATCGTCGACGCCGACGGGCCGTACCCGAGCAGTTGGATACGCGGGTCGTCGGCCACGGTGGTCGCGAGCCGACCGGTCATCACGATCCCGCCTCCCGGACCCCGGAGATGAAGCGGGGCGAGATGATCCAGCGCGCTTCGAAACCCGGTGTTCCAGAAGATGACGTCGACCTCGAGATGCTCGCCCGCGGACACCTCGTCACCCGCCGACCCGCCCGCACAGTCCCAGCAGACTCCGGTCTCGGTGATCCGGGTGAACATCGGTCGCCAGCCGTCGAGAATGCCGTCGCGCTGGGCGGCCTCGATCGTGGGCGTCAGGGCGAGCCCGGTCACCGACACCACTGACGTCGGTGGCAGACCCGCACGGACACGACGCTCGACGCGCGCAACGGCTTCGCGTCCGAGCTCCGGCGAGAACGGATGCGGATCGAATCGCGGCTTGGTACGCGAACACCAGAACGTCCGCACACCGGGGGCGCGTCGAGCGATCTCGATCAGCAGCTGGACCGCCGAGATCCCTGCGCCGACGACCAGCACGCGTTGACCTGCGAACTCGTCGGGACCCGTGTAATCGTGGGTGTGCAGTTGCCTGCCGCGAAAGTCTGCGGCGCCGGGTATGTGCGGGATGAACGGCCGTTCCCACGTTCCGGTCGCATTGATCAACGTGCGCGTGGTGATTTCCCGCCCGCGCAGTCGGCCGCCGAGAGTCACCCGGAACATCTCGCCGTCGCACTCGACCGACCGCACGTCGACTGGCCGACGCACCCGCAGTCCGAACCTCTCCTCGTACTTCGAGAAGTATTCGGGCACCGTCGACGACGCCGGGTACTCACCGCGCCCATCGCCGACCGCCTCCTCGAGTCCGTATCCGGGAAGATCGTGGACCCTGTTGGTTCCGGCAAGCGTCAGCGTGGGCCACCGGAACTGCCAGGCGCCGCCGGGGCCCGGCGCGTGGTCGAGGAGTTGGTACCGCTCGTCGAGTCCGAAGCGCTGCAGGAAATACGCCGCCGACAGCCCGGCTTGCCCTCCGCCGATGACCAGCGCGTCGGAGTGCGGGTCCGGGAGGTGGTCGGCGTCGACGACCGTGCCATGCGATGCAGCGCTCACCACACTGACCGTACTTGGGTCGTATCGGCGGATTCGGGTTACAGCATTCACCGCACGCCGCGCGTGCCAGCCGTCCACCGCACGCCGCGCGTGCCAGCCGTCCACCCCGTCGTGACGGCCCACGTCCACCGCGTCGCGCCGGTCGTGGGTACTCTTCGCCCATGATCCACTCGCATGCAGAAGGTTCGGTGACGACGATCGAGCTAGATCGTCCGGACAAGCGCAACGCACTCAACGAGGACATGGTCTCCGGACTCGCCACGGCGTTCGCCGATGCCGTCGACGCGGGCAGTAGGGCCATCGTGGTCACCGGCCGCGGCAGTGTGTTCAGCGCGGGCGCCGACCTGTCGGGTCCGGTCTACGACCCGGGCTTCCTGGAAAAGCTCATCGCCACGCTCAGGCAGATCGAGTCGGTTCCCGTCCCCGTGATCGCCGCGCTCAACGGTTCCGCACTCGGCGCGGGACTGCAGTTGGCGATGGCCGCAGACCTGCGCGTCATGGCACCCGACGCCCTCGCGGGTATTCCGGCCGCGAAACTCGGTGTCGCCGTCGACGAGTGGACCATTCGACGCCTCGTCTCGCTCGTCGGGGCCGGCCAGGCACGCGGCATGCTGATCGGCTGCGATCCGCTCTCCGCCGATCGTGCACACGCGCTCGGGTTCGCCAACCGGATCGGTGACCTCACCGACGCTCAGCACTGGGCAGCCACCATCGCCGAATTCGCCCCGTTGACGCTGCAGCACTACAAGTTGGTGCTCAACGGCGACGGTGCCCGCGACGAGGCGCCGGCTGACCGCCAGGCCGCGATGCGACGAGCGTGGGAGAGTGCAGACCTCACCGAGGGGCGCGTCGCGCGCTCCGAGAAGAGAAAGCCGAGATTCACGGGAAAGTAGATCGGACAACACGTTTCGCCAACAGGGGCGACCTCCGCACGGTGCACGAAGTCGTGCCGCGGAGGCGTTCTGCGTGTGATGTCTAGTTTTCCTGCGTGAAACATTCCGAGTAACTCACCGAAACATGGCGTCCGTACGTTGGGCCGGTCTGTAACTCGGATCACGCAGGAGGGCCGATGGCCACCGATAAGCATCACGAACCCGTCGGCGAGGTCGCCGACGAGGTCGGCGAGATTGAGAACGCCGAACACAGCATCATCGCCACAGGCGCGCAGGCCGCGGCCATGCGTGAAACCCTGGAGGACTACACACTTCGTTTCGCCCCCCGCAGCTACCGTAAGTGGGGACCGGGCGTCGTCGCCATCTCCGCGCTCGGTGGCATCGCCTACCTCGCCGACTTCGCGATCGGCGCCAACATCGGCATCGCCAACGGAACCGGAAATGCCCTGTGGGGCATCCTGTTCTTCGCCGTGGTCATCGTGGTCACCGGTTACCCGCTTGCCTTCTACGCGGCGCGGTACAACATCGATCTCGACCTCATCACGCGCGGAAGCGGTTTCGGCTACTACGGCTCAGTGCTGACGAATGTCATCTTCGCGTCGTTCACCTTCATCTTCTTCGCCCTCGAGGGCTCGATCATGGCGCAGGGCCTCGAGCTGGGGCTGCACATTCCGCTGTGGATCGGCTATCTGCTCTCCTCGGTGCTGATCATCCCGCTCGTGATCTACGGCATGAACACCCTTGCGAAACTGCAGGTGTGGACCACCCCGCTGTGGCTGGTCATGATGGTGCTGCCGTTCATCTATCTGGTCATCAAGCACCCGTCGGCCATCGGCGACTTCTTCGCATTCAGCGGTGTCGACGGTGACGGTAACCCGGCGGGCAAGGGCGTCAGCTTCGCGGGCACGATGCTTGCCGCCGGTGTCTGTCTGTCCCTCATCGCGCAGATCGCCGAGCAGGTCGACTACCTGCGCTTCATGCCGCCCCGCACCCCCGACAACAAGCGGAAGTGGTGGGCCGCAACGCTCATCGCCGGTCCGGGCTGGGTGTTCTTCGGTGCTCTCAAGCAGATCGTGGGCCTGTTCCTCGCCGTCTACCTGATCGGCATCAGCGTCGACAATGCAGGCATCGCGAACCAGCCCGTCCATCAGTTCGTCGAGATCTACCAGGACTTCCTGCCGCACTGGCTCGCCTTGACCCTCGCCGTCATCCTCGTGGTGATCAGCCAGGTCAAGATCAATGTGACCAATGCCTACTCGGGCTCGCTGGCATGGACCAATGCGTTCACACGCGTCACCAAGACCTACCCCGGCCGACTGGTCTTCCTGTTCTTCAATGTGATCATCGCGATCATCCTGATGGAAGCCAACATGTTCAGCTTCCTCAACAACCTGCTGAACTTCTACGCCAACTGCGGTATCGCGTGGATCGCGGTGGTCGCCTCCGACATCGTGATCAACAAGTACATCCTGGGCATCTCGCCCAAGCAGCCCGAGTTCCGGCGCGGCATGATCTACAGCGTCAACCCGGTCGGATTCGGTTCGCTCCTGATCTCGGCGGGTGCGTCGATCCTGGTGTACTTCCATGTGTTCGGCGACGCGATCCAGCCGTACTCGCCGCTGGTGGCGCTGGTGCTCGCGATCGTTCTTCCTCCGATCTTCGCGATCGCGACGAAGGGCAAGTACTACCTGCGCCGCGTCGACGACGGCATCGACATCCCGATGTACGACGAACACGGCAACCCCACCGACGAGAAGCTGCTGTGCTGCGTCACCAACATCGAGTTCGAGCGTCCGGACATGATCGCCTCGGCGGTACCGGGACCGAACGGTGAGAAGCAATACATCAGTTCGCTTGCGCTCTCGTGCGACAAGACCGGTAAGCATGTGCTGCCCGCACAGGACGTGATGTCGATGACCACCGACATTCCGGCGTCGAGCACCGAGAGTGCGACATCGTCGACGTCGGGCACGCCCGCGGAGGCTCCGAAGGAAGACGCGTAGAACCACTGCGCTGTCGATCAACTCGACGTCGGGTCCGCTTCAGCGATGGAGCGGACCCGACGTCGTGTGCAAGGCTCTCGTCGAGGCGTCGTGACGCTCGGCGATCAGTTGTGCTGCGATCGACACGGCGACCTCGGCAGGTGTGTGTCCACCGAGATCGAGTCCGAGCGGCGATCGTAGACGCGCCAACTGTGCTGCGGTGACTCCTGATTCGACGAGTCGCGAGTTGCGATCGGTGACCGTCCTACGTGATCCCAGGGCTCCGACGAACCCCACGTCTGTACCAGCGAGGGCAACCCGCAGTGTCGGGACGTCGAACTTGGGATCATGCGTCATCACGCACACTGCAGTGGTCGCATCGACTGCCCCGGAACGGATTTCGGACTCCAGGTAGCGGTGCGGCCAGTCGACGACTATTTCGTCGGCATCGGGAAAGCGTGCGCGTGTGGCAAAGACGGGGCGAGCGTCGACGACGGTCACCCGGTAGCCGAGTGCCCGACCGACACCGCACGTCGCCCGCACGAAGTCGTTGGCGCCCACCAGGATAAGCCGTGGTGGGGCGGCGAAGGTGTGTACGAACGTCCGCGGCCGGGAGCCCTCGAACGGTTCTCCGGGTGGTTCATCGCAGTCGTCGACGCCGATGATTCCGCTCCGTCCCGACGCGAGCAGATCGGCGACGTCGCGGTCGAGTCGACGCCACGGGGGGCTGGTCGGCGACGTCACGAAGTGCCACTCGGGCGCGGCTGCGAGAGTTGTCGCCCATGCCACCCGACGGTCGGCTGCGAGGTGTCCGACGAGTTGTTGCACTGCTGGACGACGGAGAGCATCGACCCGTTCGACGAGCACATCGAGCGTTCCGCCGCAGGTCAGGCCTATTTCGATACCGTCGGCATCGGCGATACCGAAGTGCTCTACGACGGCTTCGCCATCGTCGAGCACGGCGGTGCAGGTGTGCACCAGCGCAGACTCGACGCATCCACCGGAGATCGACCCGATGACCTCTCCGTCGGCTGTCACGACCATCGCCGCACCGACACCCCGCGGAGTCGGTCCACTCGTGCTGATGATGCGGGCCAGGGCCACCGGCCCTCGGCTCAGCCCGTCGAGCATCCTCGCCAGCACATCACGCATCGTTCCAGTGTCGGCGTCGATACGGCGTTGCGCCAATCGAGACCGGCGGAATACTCAGCGAGGTGCCACGTGTGTCATCACCTCACGCACCAGTGACTCGGTGATCGTGCCCAGCGCGCTGTCGTCGGCTGTGGACAGGTAGACGAGCGTGATTGCGATGATGTTCGCGATGAAGGCGGGGGCGATCTGCTCCACCGGAGTCCGCCACGCAATCTGCGCATGCTCGCCGGCCGCGCGCAGTCCTTGCGCCGTAAGGCCATAGAGGTGCTCGTACATCTGCTTGCCTGCGGGCTGCAATTCCGGATGATTGTGCGCGTAGATGCCGAGCGAGATGGTGGCTTGCAGTCGTCCCGGGTCCGCTTTGAGGAGCATGTAGAACGCGTCGAGTTGTTCGAACATCTTCGCTCGCATGGCGTCGACCCCCGTCGCCGTCGACCCCCCGACCGGCAGCAGCGACTCCAGCATCAACGAAACATCTTCGGGCACAGCCTTTTCCATCACCGCCCAGAGCAGTGCGGTGCGGCTCTCGAAGACGTAGTGGAAGCTGGCGAGTGGCATTCCCGCGTGTGCGCAGATGCGTCTGGTTGTTGCGCCTTCGACGCCGTGGTCGGCGATCACGCGATACGCGGATTCGACCAGTGCTGTGCGTCTGTCGTCGACGGACATCCGAGCCAACGGACCGTTCACTCCCCAGTTGAAACGGATAGATGTCCCGAAGCCTATCAGTGACGTCGTCGGGTCGACACCGTTTGCTGCGGTCGGTGAATCCGGTGACCAGCGCTGACCTCGGAGGTCGGGACGGTCTGGTTCCCGTGGATCGCGTCTGCGGACGATAGTGTGGCGGAATGGTCGCTAGGAGCGTTCGCCCGATGACGGATTCGATGAGCGTTGGCATCCGCGTATGTAGGTTGGTGGTCCGATGATCGGTCGCCTCGTCGAGACGGGTAACCGCGTCGCCGACACCGCGACCGGGGCGTTGGCCGCGGCGGGCCTTCCCGCGGCCCGTGCGCTCGGTGCCGACCGTGACGCGATCGCACCGTTCGTGGCGTCGTCGGATCATCTCGTCGACGGCGTCTTCGCGAATCCTGAGCCGTCGGCATTCGGCGTGTCACCCGACACGAATGTGTTCCTCGAGATGGCACGCGGTCCGGGCCGCCCGAGTCGTCCCGTTCTCGTCACGGTGCCCAGGTTCGACGCCGAGGCGGGCGCACTCACCGTGACGTGGCTCGGGCACGCGTCGGCACTCGTCGAACTCGACGGCATGCGCATCCTCACCGATCCCGTGTTCAGCGAGCGGTGCTCGCCGACGAAGTTCGTCGGACCTGCGCGGATGCACCCGTCACCCGTCACTGTCGCCGACCTCCCGGTCATCGACGTCGTGCTCCTCAGCCACGACCACTACGACCACCTCGACATGGAGTCGGTGGTCGCGCTGGCGGCGGCGTCACCCGACGCCGTGTTCGTCGCACCGATCGGTGTGGGCGCCCACCTCCTCTCATGGGGCATTCCGCTGGAGAGAATCCTGCAGGCCGACGTCGGTGAGAATGTCTCGGTACGGCGCGGTACGTCGGGCGAGCATGTGGAGTTCTTCTGCGGTCCCGCGCGACATTTCTCCGGACGTGCGCTGGTCCGCAACATGACCCAGTGGGCCAGTTGGGCAGTCGTGGGGCCGCGCCACCGCTTCTTCTTCTCCGGAGACACCGGTTACACCGAACGATTCGAAGAACTCGGTGCCGAGCACGGTCCGTTCGACCTGACGCTCATCGCCGTCGGTGCCTACGATCCCGTCTGGCCGGACGTCCACGTGGACCCGGAAGAAGCTCTCGCCGTGCACAGCATGGTGTCGTCGGCCGCGGGTGCCGATTCCGTGTTCCTCCCCATCCACTGGGGCACGTTCAGTCTGGCCCGGCACTCGTGGGCCGACCCG
Organism: Gordonia otitidis NBRC 100426; assembly: GCF_000248075.1. Lineage (GTDB taxonomy): Bacteria > Actinomycetota > Actinomycetes > Mycobacteriales > Mycobacteriaceae > Gordonia > Gordonia otitidis. Next base: position 32,407 of record NZ_BAFB01000123.1, read on the forward strand.
ATCACCCGCCTACTTCCTGCCGCGCAACGGCAAGGCACCACCGTCGTCGTGCCGCAGCCCGGCGGCACCGTCGACGTCGTCAACCGTGAGGGCACGGGCACGCGCACTCCGAACTGGTGGGAGAGGTCCGCGTGAGCGAGCAGAGCGCCACGACACCCGAGCGCGGGCTCACCGCCGACGAGGTCGCGCAGCGGGTCGCCGACGGCAAGGTCAACGATATGCCCGACCGCTCGGGACGTTCGGTCGGCGACATCATCCGGTCCAACGTCTTCACGCGGATCAACGCCATCCTCGGCGTGCTGTTCGCGATCGTCGTCTTCACCGGGTCGCTCATCAACGGACTCTTCGGCCTGCTGATCATCGCCAACAGCGGTATCGGCATCATCCAGGAGATCCGCGCCAAGAGGACCCTCGACAAACTCGCCATCGTCGGACAGGCCAAACCACGCGTGCGACGCGATGGCGAGGTCTCCGAGATCCCGCCCAACGAGGTCGTCCTCGACGACATCATCGAGATCGGTGCGGGCGACCAGATCGTCGTCGACGGCGAGATCGTCGAGTCGTATGTCCTCGACGTCGACGAGTCGCTGCTGACCGGCGAGGCCGATCCCATCGACAAATCCGTCGGCGACAAGGTGCTCTCGGGAAGTTTTGCGGTGTCGGGTGCCGGGGCCTACCGCGCGACCAAGGTCGGTTCGGATGCCTACGCGGCTCAATTGGCGTCCGAGGCGTCGAAGTTCACGCTGGTCAAGTCGGAGCTGCGTTCAGGGATCAACCAGATCCTTCGGGTCATCACCTGGCTACTGATTCCCGCCGGCTTGCTGACCATCGTCAACCAGTTGTTCATCAGCAACAACGGACTACGCGCGTCGCTGCTGGGCATGGTGGCCGCGCTCGTGCCGATGGTCCCCGAGGGGCTCGTGCTGATGATGTCGATCGCGTTCGCTGTCGGTGTCATCCGGCTCGGCCAGCGACAGTGCCTGGTCAACGAGCTGCCGGCGATCGAAGGGCTGGCCCGCGTCAACATCGTGTGCGCCGACAAGACCGGCACCCTCACCGAGAACGGGATGCGCCTGTCCGAGCTGCGGACGATCGACGAGAACGGTCACGTCGACGACGGCACGGCCCCCACTGAGCGTCGAACCCGGGCCGAGCAGGCGCTCGCGGCACTGGCGAAGAACGACCGCAGCCCCAACGCGAGCATGCAGGCCATCGGCGAGGCCTACGCCGACGCCCCAGAGTGGTCGACGTCGGCCGTCGAACCGTTCACCTCCGCCAAGAAGTGGAGTGGCATGTCGTTCGTGGATACCGACGGCCACGACGCGGGCAACTGGGTCCTCGGTGCGCCCGACGTGCTGCTCGACGACGAATCCGAACCCGCGCGGGTCGCGAGCGAACTCGGCTCGCAAGGGTTGCGCATCCTGCTCCTCGCACGCCTCGACGTCCCGGTCGACACCGAACCCGAGTCGGGCTCTGCCACTCCGGGCCACCTGACACCGGTCGCGCTCGTCGTTCTCGAGCAGCGCGTGCGATCCGACGCGCGACCTACCCTCGACTACTTCGAGGAGCAGGACGTCGCCGTCAAGATCATCTCCGGTGACAATGCCCGCTCCGTCGGGGCCGTCGCGGAGTCCCTCGGCCTCGGCTCGCCCGACACCTCCGTCGACGCCCGCGAACTGCCGACCGAACCGAACCAACTCGCGCACGCCGTCGAACAGGGTGTGACGTTCGGTCGGGTCAGGCCCGACCAGAAACGTGCCATGGTGCGCGCGCTGCAATCCGACGGCAACAACGTCGCGATGACCGGCGACGGTGTCAACGACGTGCTGGCCCTCAAGGACGCCGACATCGGGGTCGCGATGGGTTCGGGCAGTTCGGCTGCTCGGGCGGTGGCGCAGATCGTGTTGTTGGACAACAAGTTCGCCACCCTGCCGTACGTGGTCGGGGAGGGCCGGAGGGTCATCGGCAACATCGAGCGCGTCTCCAACCTGTTCCTCACCAAGACCGTCTACGCCGTGCTGCTCGCACTGTTCGTCGGCATTGCCGGGCTCGGGGCGAAGCTGTTCGGCACACCGTCGATCAGCTACCCGTTCCAGCCGATCCACGTGACGATCGCCGCGTGGTTCACCATCGGTATCCCCGCGTTCATCCTTTCGCTGGCACCCAACAACGAGCGGGCGCGTCCTGGTTTCGTGCGGCGTGTGCTCACGCAGGCGGTGCCGAACGGCATCATCGTCGGACTCTGTGCCTTCGTCACGTATCTGATCGTCAATCCCGGTGGTGAGGGCAACTCGCTCGGCGGCGACTCGGTGGAGCTGTCGCCGCATCAGACACAGGCCGCGACCGCAACGCTGATCACGTTGATCGCGATCGCGGTGTACGTCCTTGCCGTGGTGGCCCGCCCGTACACGTGGTGGAAAGTGCTGCTCATCGCGGCCTCGGCGGGTGCCTACGTGCTGATCTTCTCGTGGCCGTTCACCCAGCACATGTTCAAGCTCGACTCGTCGAATTGGCAGATGAACTCCGTGGCGTTCATCTCGGCGGCGGTCGGCATCGTCGCCGTCGAGATCATGTCGCGCATCGGGCCGCGCATCGTCGCGAAACAGGAGGCTGCCCGTATGGAAGCCGAGGAGGTCGCCGCGGGCAGCCTTGCGGGGTCATAGCCTCGCCGCCTCGATGGTCCTAGACTCGACGGCACTGTGACGTGGCCGACCGGGCTGCGCGAACCCGACCCGCAGAGCGATGACGCAGAGCGGTGACGAGGAGAAGACATGGATCTCAAAGGACTCGTGGACAAGGCCAAGGAAGCGCTGCGGGGTAACCCGAGCCTGATCGACAAGGGCGGCGACGCCATCGACAAGGCGACCGGTGGCAAGTACGCCGACAAGGTCGACAAGGCGCAGGAAGCAGCGCGCAAGGCTGTCGGCGCCGAGGAGGACAAGCCCGCGCAGCAGAACCCGGCCCCGCAGAACCAGAACCCCCAGAGTCCGGCCCCCCAGAACTCAGCCCCGCAGAACCCGGCGGAACAGAAGCCCACGAACGAGCAGCCCCCGGCCAACGGCTGAGCGTCTTCGAACCAGGTTGCGGTTGCGATCGGTGTCACCACGGGTGACCGATCGCAACCGCAACTTTTGTCTCTGCGCTCGCTCTAGTCGGCCCGGGGATGACGTCGGTAGGCCGACACCGTCGGATCGTCGGTGATCCAGTAGCGCCACGCGACGTGGGCATTGCGTCGCACCCCGACGCGCGGACCCGAGCTGATCGCGAGCGGTGTCGACACGGGGCCGTCGATCTCACCAGGGGTGAGGAGTCGGACGCCGCGTGACCCGACAGCGTCGAGGTCGACGCCGAGATCGGCCATCGTGATCCCGAGCGCCCGGGTCAGATTCCCGGGGCCGCGAGCGAGTTTCGACGCCGCGATTTGTTCGCCGCGTCGGCGAAGCGCGACGTCGAGGCCGTCGACGACCTCACCCGCACGAAGCAGCACGGCCGACGCCTCGCCGTCTGGTCCGGTCACCACGTTGGCGCAGTGATGCCCATGGATGCGGTACACGTACAGCCGCGACGGCGGTCCGTACATGATCTCGGAGCGGGGCGTGCGGACGTAGGCGTGCGACGCAGGGTCGTGCGGGCCGGCGTAAGCCTCGACCTCGGTGATCCTGATGGTCACGTCGTGTGCGCGCAGAAATCGGCCCAGTAGGCACCGGGCTGCGGTGGTGACGCTAGGCTGACGAACCATGGCTAAGACGAGCGGCTCCATCGAGGTCGATCTCTCTCCGGAAGATACCTGGTCAGCAGCATCGGATCTGAGTCGGTACTCGGAGTGGCTGATCCTGCACGACGCCTGGCGCTCGCCGCTTCCCGAGCCGGGTGAACTCGCGAAGGGCACCGAGATCTCGTCCGTCGTCATCGTGAAGGGAACCCGGATTCGATTCGACTGGGTCGTCGACGCCTTCGAACCCACCCGCCAGGTCCGGCTCAAGGGCAGTGGCAAGGGTGGGATCAAAGCAAAACTCGATCTCGCCATTTCTCCCACGGACGCCGGTTCGTCAGTAGTCTTCACTGTTGATCTGGGCGGTCTGCCGTTGATCGGACCCGCGGGTAAAGCCGCGGCCATGGCGGTCTCGGGCGACCTGAACAAGTCACTGGCGACGTTTCGTGAGGTGTTTGCGTAGCGGCCGGACGGGGTCGGCCGCACACAGACCCGGCGCGGTGGCGCCGATGACACAGGGGGACGCACGACCATGGGGCGGCATTTTTCCGACTCCGATTCCGAGTTCGACGGTTCTCGGTCCGACAGCTCTGGGCTGAGCGACTCCGGGCACGGCGCCGATGATCGACGCCAGAGCCCTGGTGCGCCTGCCCAGGGCACGGTTGGCCCGGGCGGGCCAAGCCGGCTACGCGCAGGACAGACGCCGTCGGGCCGGCAGGCGGCTCAGCCCGGGTCGGGCCGAGCCGCCGCGGGTGGCCGGGGCGAGCAGTCGACGTCTCGCGGTAACAGGGCGACGCGCAAGGCGGGTTCGGGTGACGGCTTCGGATTCGAGCATCGTGAGGCGCGCAGTGGGCGTCGCGGGGTGTGGCTGTGGAGCGCTGCGGCGCTGCTGGTGATCATCGCGATCGTCGGCGGGATCGCGATCTGGAAGTCGGGAGTCGTCGGCGGATGCGGCGACCGGACACCGGTGAACATCGCAGCCGATCCGTCGATCAGGGACGCGGTGGCCGACGCGACGTCGAAGATGTCGTCGGATTCCTGCTACGACTACACCGTCACCGCGGTGGCGGGCGCCGACGTCCCCGGGCTGCTGACGAGCGGCGACAAAACACCCGACCTGTGGGTGCCCGATTCCAGCCAGCAGGCACGGCGGGTGACCACGCAGGTGCGCCGAGAGCTCGACACCGTGTCGCCGTCGATCGCCGCGACACCGACGGTCGTGGCGGGAACGCGGGTCGGGCGCCTGTCCAACTGGGTCGAGGTGATGAAGCTCGACGGTCTGCGCGCAGGCAACCCGATCGACACCAGCACCGGAGACGCACCCATTGTCGGCGCGCTCGCCGAGGTCGACGCGGGCAAGCTCACCAACGACGATCTCGTCGACGCGATGACCGTCCTCGCGGTCCAGCAGAACAACGCTCGTCTCGCCAACGACAACGAGGGCACCCGTCTCAACCTGGCCAACACGTCGTCGACGCCTGTCGTCACCACCGAGCAGCAATTGACGCTGTTCACCCGAACCCATCCAGGCTCGAAGCTCACGTCGTCGATCCCCGCTGACGGCACCGTGATGCTCGACTATCCGCTTGTGAACACCGCACCGTCGTCGCGCTCGGAGACTGCGACGGCAGCCGGGAAAGAGCTCGCCGACACGCTCACGTCGGGCGACGGCGCGTCGTCGATCACCGACGCGGGATTCCGAAAGCCCGGGGACACCAAGGGTTTGACGGTGTTGGCGCTCAAGGACCCCTCACAGGTCGACAAGGCGCTACGCCAATGGCAGGTGCTCGGTGTGCCGATCCGCACGCTCGTCGTGGAGGACACATCCGGATCGATGGCCGAGAAGGACGGCGACGAAACCCGTGCCCAACTGACGATCGGCGCGTCGCTGATGGGCCTCAAGCTCTTCCCCAACAACACCGAGATCGGTGGTTGGGCATTCGGCGTCAACAAGGGCGGACCGGGCCAGGACTGGAAGGAACTCTCGCCCATTCGTCGTCTCGACGCGACGTCGGCAAGCGGGGGAACTCACCGCGACGAACTGGCCGCCGCGGTGCGAGCCGGTCTCGCACCGTCGGAACTCGGAGGTGGCACCGGCCTCTACGACACGACGCTCGCGGCATTCAAGAAGGTCCAGGACAGCTACGACCCGAGTTACTCGAACAGCGTCATCATTCTGACCGACGGCCAGAACGAGGACCCCAACAGCATCACCCTCCGGCAGTTGCTGTCGCAGCTGAAGCGCCTCGAGGACCCGGCCCGTCCGGTACTCGTGCTCACCATCGGGATCTCCGAGGACGCCGACACCGAGTCGCTCGAGCAGATCGCGCGGGCGACCGGCGGGACGTCGTATGTGGCGAAGACGGCCAACGACATCCAGACGGTGTTCGTCGACGCCATCCGCGCCCGCGTGGAGGCTGCCGGGCGGTGACCCGACGCTCAGGTCGGTAGCGAGGAACCGTCGTCGGCGACATCGTGCAGTACGCGCAGTGCGCGGTCGACGAGCGGTGCGTCGGCTCTCACAAGTCTGGCGGCGGCGAGGTCGACGGGCTCGGGTTCGGGTGTCAGCGGGCGATAGCAGACACCAGCGACGCCCAGCGCCGCGGTCGGCGCGGGTACGACCGCGACGCCGAGTCCGGCGGCGACGAGTGTGACCAGCGTCGAGGTCTCCTGCACCTCGTGTCGGATCTGCGGGACGAAACCTGCCGCCGCGCACAGCGCCGCCAACTGTGTGTGCATCACCGAACGTCCTTGTCCCGCATGGGAGATGAAGTCGTCGTCGTTCAGGTCGGCAAGGGCGACGGCGGGCTGCTCGGCGCGTGCGTGACTGTCGGGGAGGGCGATCAGGAGTCGATCGCGACGTACGGGTGTGACGGTGACCTCGGGAGCTGTGATGGGAGGGCGCAGCAGCGCGAGATCGATGTCGCCGGCCAACAGTGCCGCGATTTGCGCAGGTGCGAGCATCTCACCGCGGACACTGACGTCGACGTCGGGAAGCTCCTCGCGCAGAGCTCGCACCAGGCGGGGAAGCAGTGAGTACGTCGCCGATCCGACGCATCCGATCGCGAGACGTCCCTGTGTGCCCTCGGCGATTCGCTTGGCATGTGCGCCCGCGTGGTCGACGGCGTCGAGAATCGCGACGGCTCGTTCGAGGTATGCCTTACCCGCGGGGGTGAGTTCGACCGTGCGGGTGGTGCGCACCAGCAGTCGGAATCCGAGTTCGTCTTCGAGCTGTCTGATCTGCTGCGACAGCGGTGGCTGTGCGATGTGCAGGCGTTCGGCGGCGCGTCCGAAGTGCAGTTCCTCCGCGACGGTGCGGAAGTACCTGAGGTGGCGGAGTTCCATGCGCTCAGGCTATCCCAATTGATATCTGTGAAGTCTTATTCGATCGCAAATGAATACTTCTCAATATGGCTGTCGGTTCGTAGGGTTGACGACATGAACGCCCCCACAGATGTCGTGATCTGCTCCCCGCTGCGAACGCCGGTCGGCCGCATGGGAGGTGCTCTCTCGTCGATGTCGGTCGCCGATCTCGCCACCGGATTGCTCCGTGAACTGACCACGCGTACCGGCCTCGGCGAGGGCGATGTCGACGACGTGATCCTTGGGCAGGGCTATTCGAACGGTGAGTCGCCGGCTCTGGGCAGAATCGCGGCGCTCGACGCGGGCCTCGGCGTCGGAGTCCCCGGCATGCAGGTCGATCGACGCTGCGGTTCGGGCCTGCAAGCGGTGCTGAACGGTGCCGCGCAGGTCGCCACCGGAGGCGCAGGCCTCGTGATCGCGGGCGGCGCCGAGTCGATGTCAAACGTCGAGCACTACGCCCTCGGCCTGCGCACCGGTGTGCGCGCGGGAGGCGTCGAGCTGATGGACCGTCTCGAGCGTGGACGACTGACCGCGGGCGGGCAGTCGCATCCCGTGCCCGGCGGAATGATCGAGACCGCGGAGAATCTGCGTCGTGAGTACCGGATCGGTCGGGACGAACAGGACGAGTTGGCAGTGCGCTCCCACCATCGTGCGGTGGCCGCCCAACAGGACGGCAAGTTCGACGACGAGATCGTCGCCGTGACCGTGCCGGGGCGGCGCGGCAAGCCCGACGTGACAGTCGATCGTGACGAACACCCGCGCGCAGATGCCAGCGTGGAATCGCTTGCCGGACTTCGCCCTATCCGACAGCGCATCGACTCCGAGGCGACAGTCACGGCGGGTAACGCGTCAGGTCAGAATGACGGCGCGGCCATGTGCGTCGTCACGACACGGGCCGAAGCGGAGCGTCGTGGCCTCGATCCCATGCTCACCCTGCGTTCGTGGGCGGTCACCGGCTGCGCGCCGGAGACGATGGGCATCGGGCCCGTCGCCGCCACCGCAGCCGCTCTCGCCCGCGCCGACCTCACACTCGACGAGATCGACCTCATCGAACTCAACGAGGCATTCGCAGCCCAGGTGCTCGCCGTTCTCGCCGAGTGGAAGGTCGACGCCGAGGACGACCGCCTCAATCCCAACGGATCCGGCATCTCCCTGGGCCATCCGATCGGCGCGACCGGTGGCCGCATCCTCGCGACGGCCGCTCACGAGGCGCGGCGTCGCGACGCCCGCTATGTGTTGGAAACCATGTGCATCGGTGGCGGGCAGGGGATCGCCGCGATCTTCGAGGCCACCCGATGAGCGCCGTCGAGGTCAGCGCGCACCTCTCGGGTAAGCCGGGAGCACCGGTGGTGGTGCTGTCGAATTCGCTGGGATCCACACATCGGATGTGGGACCCGCAATTGAGTGCTCTCGAGGAGCGATTCGCCGTGTTGCGCTACGACACGCGCGGTCACGGAGCGTCGCCGGTGCCGACGGGGCCGTACACCATCGACGACCTCGCCGACGACCTCGTCGGGGTACTCGACAGATTCGACGTCGCGTCGGCGCATGTCGTCGGACTCTCCCTGGGCGGGCTGACCGCGATGCGAGTGGCGATCCGCAATCCCGAACGCGTGAACAACCTGGCCCTGCTGTGTACCTCAGCCCATTTCGCGCCCGCGCAACCGTGGATCGATCGGGCCGCGACGGTGCGCGCCGACGGGGTCGGCGCCATCGCCGACGGCATCCTCACCCGCTGGTTCACCGCGGAATACCTCGCGGACGAGCGTCACGCCGAGTCGATCGCGTGGTATCGCACGATGATCGCCGACACGCCTGCCGAGGGATACGCGGCCTGCTGTGAGGCG
>NZ_BAFB01000122.1 GCF_000248075.1 Gordonia otitidis NBRC 100426
GGTGCAGCCGTGGAAGGTCACCTGGTCGACGTTCACCTTCGCGTCAGCTGTTCCACCCGGTTGGCTGGAGATTCCGTAGAGATCGACGACAGCCTTCTTGCCGTTCGAGTCCGCGGCCGCGATCAGATCGCTCAGGGTCGCGTTGTGTCCACGCGCAATACCGGGCAGGTCCCGCGTCGCCCACCATTGATCCGACGAGGCCGCATCCACCTTGCCCGCATTATCGGGCGCCGACCACACCAGCGTCGCGAAGCCACTGGGCTCACCGGTGTTGGCGCCGGTGATGCGGATCTGCCAGTTGGCATTGCCTGCAGACTTCTCGAAGCTGAGCGGCGTGTTCGCGATGTCGGCCAACGGCAAGTTGCCAGCCGAGTGATACGACGCCCGCCGTTGCTTCGATGCCGAGGTCGCCAACTCCAACGAGCCGTCGTTGTCGTTCACCTTGGCTGAGGTGATCCTGCCCGATTACGAAATTGGACTCATCGGGCGGCACAAACACGCCCACCTGAGCGATCAGACGTCGGCGGTGGCCCCGGTCAGCGGCGGGTTGGCGGCGAGGAGTGCGTTCTCCTCCTCAGTGAAGGCCCTTGCGCGAGAGAGGAATCGCACCCCTTCGGGAGCCTCGAGACTGAAGCCCGCGCCGCGCCCCTTCACCACGTCGAGAATCAGCTGAGTGTGCTTCCACAACTCGAACTGATCGCCGTTGATCCAGACCCGCACATTCGGCAGCGGCTCGGGCAGATCAATGGTTCCGACGAGGACATCGCGCTGGCCAACACGGTAGTCGCCTACCGGGTAACACATGGGCGCCGACCCGTCGCAGCATCCGCCCGACTGATGGATCATGAGCCCGCCGTGCAGCTCCGACAACTTGGTCAGGAGCTGCACGGCGGCGTCCGTGGCGATCACTCGATCAGGAACTTCCGCGTCAGCGGCTGGCGTGCTGGACTCTGCACTGCTCATCGTCTACCTCTCACTGTGATCTGAACCACAGACTAGTCGCTTTCTGGTTGCAGGCGCGTTGCACACGACGAACGCCGCCGCACAACCCGGGAAAGGGTTGCGCGACGGCGTCGATGTGTCGTCAGGGATCAGAAGAAGCCCTTGGCGTTCTGCGCGTAGCCGACCAGCAGGTTCTTGGTCTGCTGGTAGTGCTCGAGCATCATCAGGTGCGTCTCGCGGCCGATACCCGACTGCTTGTAGCCACCGAAGGCGGCGTGGGCCGGGTAGTCGTGGTAGGTGTTTGTCCACACTCGGCCTGCCTGGATCTCACGCCCCGCACGGTAGGCGGTCGCACCGTCGCGGCTCCACACTCCGGCACCGAGCCCGTACAGGGTGTCGTTGGCGATGTGGATGGCGTCGGCGTAGTCCTTGAAGGTCGTCACGGCCAGCACCGGGCCGAAGATCTCCTCCTGGAAGATGCGCATGTTGTTCTGACCGGCGAAGACGGTCGGCTTGATGTAGTAGCCGCCCTCCAGGTCGCCACCGAGGTGTGCGGCCTCGCCGCCGATGAGCACCTTGGCGCCCTCTTCCTTGCCGATCGCAAGGTACGACTGGATCTTCTCGTACTGATCGTTCGACGCCTGGGCGCCCATCATCGTCTCGGTGTCGAGCGGGTTGCCCTGCTTGATCTTCGAGACGCGGTCGATCGCCTTGTCGATGAAGTCGTTGTAGATGTCCTCCTGGATGAGTGCGCGACTCGGGCAGGTGCAGACCTCACCCTGGTTGAGCGCGAACATCGAGAAGCCCTCGAGCGCACGGTCGAAGAAGCCGTCGTCGGCAGCCATCACATCGTTGAAGAAGATGTTCGGGCTCTTGCCGCCGAGCTCGAGGGTGACCGGGATCAGGTTCTCCGACGCGTACTGCATGATCAGACGGCCGGTGGTGGTTTCGCCGGTGAACGCGATCTTGCGGATGCGGTTGCTCGACGCGAGCGGCTTGCCCGCCTCGACACCGAAGCCGTTCACGATGTTGATGACACCGGCGGGAAGCAGGTCGGCGATCAGGCTCATCACGTAGAGGATCGACGCGGGAGTCTGCTCAGCGGGCTTGAGGACGACGGCGTTGCCTGCGGCGAGGGCCGGGGCGAGCTTCCAGACAGCCATCAGAATCGGGAAGTTCCACGGGATGATCTGGCCGACGACGCCGAGCGGCTCGTGGAAGTGGTAAGCGACGGTGTCTTCGTCGACCTCCGAGATCGAGCCCTCCTGCGCACGCAGCGCACCGGCGAAGTAGCGGAAGTGATCGATCGCCAGCGGAATGTCGGCGGCGAGGGTCTCGCGGACGGCCTTGCCGTTGTCCCACGTCTCGGCGATGGCGATCTTCTCGAGGTTCTCCTCGAGACGATCAGCGATGCGCAGCAGCACCAGCGCACGCTCCGCAACGGGTGTCTTGCCCCACTCGGGAGCAGCCTTGTGCGCGGCGTCGAGCGCGAGGTCGATGTCCTCGGCCGTCGAGCGCGCGACCTCGCAGAAGGTCTTGCCGTCGACCGGCGAGGGGTTCTCGAAGTACTGCCCCTTCACCGGCGGGACCCACTGTCCACCGATCCAGTTGTCGTAGCGGGACTCGAAGGACATCACCGAGCCGTCGGTGCCCGGCTTTGCGTAGACAGTCATTGTGTAGCTCCTCAGTGCCAGTTTCTCATTGCCACACATGCCTCAGACAGGGCCTTGTGTGATCTGGTGCACAGAGTATGAGCTATGTGGTTGCAGCCACGTTGCAGTTGCGTTTGCAACGTTGCAACTCAACAAAATCCCAGCTCAGAAGCCTGGGGGCGAGCCGGTGTCGCGAGAATCAGACGCCGTACCGGCGGTCGAGGAGCCTGATCCGGCCCCCGACGAGCGCCCGATCCGGATGTCCGACCGGCAGCCGATGTTCCAGCCTGCGCCAGGCGACCAGATCGTCGCGGCCGTGCACCGACGACGTCCAGGCACGCAACACCGGGACCTGGCCCTCGGCGATCACTCGCGAGCGGACGTCCTCGCGGATCTCCTCGAAGATCTCCGTGATGCCGGGAGCGTTGGACTCCACCAGAAGTCCTCCGCGGCCGATCGCCTCGATCACCGGAACCAGATCGCCGTGGTTGGCGATCTGGTTCCGCAGGTCGCCGACATCCGACGACAATTCGACGGTCAGGCGGTACGGGCGCGATTCGATCACGTCGGTTCCCAGATCGCGACGCAGGCGGGAGATCTCAGCGCGGACGGTGACCGGGTCCACGCCGTCGTCGGCCAGCATCAACGCGAGCTGTTCGGTGTTGAGACCCTCGGGATAGTGCTGCAACAGCAGCAGGATCTCCGCGTGCCGCCGCGACAGTGCCCGGCCGCCCGGCGCACCGACACCACGCTGCCATCGATATGAGTTGTCGGCGAGCACCGTCAGCCGAGCCCGTGAACCCGTGTCAAACGTCGACGACTGCGACAGGTCGACGGCTCGCGCCTTCAGTTCACGTTCGACCACGGCGACCACCGACCGCACCGCGGCGAGCGCGAACGGGGCCGCAACCTCGCGCCCACCGGTCACGTCGATGACACCGATGACGTGCCCTGTCGCAGGGTCGTGCACCGGTGCGGCAGCGCAACTCCACTCCTGCACGGGGCTCGAGAAGTGTTCCGGCCCGACCACCTGGACGCTCTTGCCGGTGGCAAGGGCCAGACCCGGCGCGTTGGTACCGACGACCTCTTCACTCCACACCGACCCCTCGACGAAGTTGATGTGGCTGGCCCGATCACGAGCCGACGACTCGCCTTCTACCCACAGCAGCCTGCCGACGTTGTCGGTCAGCGCCAGTACGACGCCGGAATCAGCGATGTCGTCGAGCATCAGGGACTGCACGACTGGCCGCACTGCGGTGATCGGGTGCGCCTCGCGATAGCGTGCGAACTCCTCGTCAGTCATCGCCAATGACGAGTCGACGCCGGCCCCCGGGTCGATTCCGCGTTCGAGCGAGCGTGCCCACGAGTCGCGGACGACCGATCTCACCGTCTCGGGCACAGACCCGCCCGCCAGAAATTCTTCGTACGCACGACGGATCGACGAGGACACAGCTGCAGCATCTGTCATGCGCGCCCTCCGATGATCACCCCGATGTTCCCCCGATTGTGCCGTGGAAGGTGTGATCTCAGCAACAACGGGCCGCACAATGCGGACCGGAGTCCACGAGCCTGATCACAGAAGACGCCCGTTCCGACGGGGATATCGCGCCCGAAGGTAGCTGTAGAGGTAGGTGCTGACCAGGAGTGCGGCGGCCGCGACGATCGCCGGGATGAAGAACATGTTGTTCCAGGAGTCGCGCACCATGGCAATGACCCACGCGATCACGCACACAGCCGTGACCAGCACAGCGAGGAAGCGGACGACGAGGACGAGCGCGGTCACCACCGACCACAGCACAACGCGAGTCTGCTCCGACGAGCTGGCATTCACCGCACCAGCGTATCGATCTTCGATGCCCTGAGCAGGGCTGGAGAAGTTGGCTGTCCGATAGGTCCGATTTCGTGAATCTGTCTAACTAATCAAGCCGTAAGGTCAGTGGGAATGTCTACAACACCATGACCCGGGGGAGGCTCGTTTGCGACGCCGACATCGTCCACGCCGGCACGTCGCGCAGGTCCTGTTCGTTCTGGCTTCGGCGACCGCACTGGTCGCCACGGGCTGCAGCATGGACGGCGCACGTACGGTCAACACGACCGGACCGAACGCGATCATCAGCGTCAACGGCACCGAACCGCAGAACGGTCTCGTCACGACGAACACCGCAGAGAACGGCGGCGGCCGCGTGGTGGACGCGCTGTTCACCGGCCTCTACGCCTACGACGCCGACGGCAAGCCGCAGCTGGCGAACGCGGAATCGGTCGATTCCGCCGACAACCAGAACTACACAATCCATCTCAAGAGGGACTGGAAGTTCACCGACGGTACGCCTGTGAAGGCTGAAAACTACGTTCGCGCATGGAATTTCGGTGCCGCAACCAAGAACGCACAGTTGCAGCAGAGCTTCTTCGAGCCGATCGACGGCTACGACGTTGTCGCAGGCGAGAATTCGACCGCCGACGAGATGTCGGGTCTGAAGGTCGTCGACGACTACACCTTCACGGTTCGGCTGACGCAACCGAACATCGATTTCAAACTGGGCCTCGGGTTCACGCCGTTCAAACCGCTTCCCGACGTCTTCTTCACCGAGGGCGCAAAGGAATTCGGTGAACACCCGATCGGCAACGGCGCCTACAAGATGGCGGGCTCCGATGCCTGGCGACACAACGTCCAGATCAACGTGGTGCGCAACGACGACTACAAGGGTCCCGACAAGGCGCACAACGGCGGAATCAACTTCGTGCTGTACTCCAGCCTCGACACCGCCTACACCGATCTCACCTCGGGCAACCTCGACGTCACGGACACGATTCCGGTGAGCGCGCTCAACTCGTACAAGAAGGCGCTCGGCGCACACGCACTGACCAAGCCGACGGCCTCCAACCAGCAGATCGCGATCCCTTACTACCTGCCGCATTTCGCCGCGGGCCGCGAGGGACAGTTGCGTCGAGCGGCGATCTCGATGGCCATCGACCGCCCTGAGGTCACCAAGGTGGTCTTCCGCGGCGCGCGCACGCCGTCGAGAGACTTCACCGCGCGGTCGCTCCCCGGTTGGAGCGGCGACATCCCGGGCAGCGAGGTCCTCGACTACAACCCCGACAAGGCGAAGCAACTCTGGCAGGAGGCCAACGCCATCGCTCCGTGGAACGGCTCGTTCCAGATCGCCTACAACTCCGACGGTGATCACCAGGTCTGGGTCGACGCAGTCTGCAACCAGATCAAGAACACTCTCGGCATCGACTCGCACGGGGCGCCGCAGCCGACCTTCAAGCAGATCCGATCGGAGATCACCGCGAAGACGATCAAGACCGCCGCGCGAACCGGGTGGCAGGGCGACTATCCGTCGATGTTGGAGTTCCTCGCGCCGATCTTCGTGACGGGTGCAGGTTCCAACGACTCGCAGTACGTGTCACCCACATTCGACTCAGAGCTGAACGCCGCACAGCGGGCACGCTCCGACGACGAGTCCTACAGACTCACCAATGTCGCCCAGGAAACCCTGCTGCAGGATCTACCCAACATCCCGCTGTGGGACTACATCGGCGCCGGCGGAACAGCGTCGGAGGTCACCGCCCAACTGTCGTGGAACGGCCTGCCCGACTACCCGGGCATCACCAAGGAAGCGAAGGAGTGAACCGGTGACGAGATATCTCCTTATCCGACTTGGCCAGATGGTGATCGTGTTCTTCGGCGCCACCTTCCTGATCTACGCGATGGTCTTTCTGGTGCCGGCCGATCCCATCGCGGCGCTCGGCGGCGGAAAACCCATGTCGCCCGCGCTCATCGCGCAACTGCGCGCCCAGTACCACCTCGACCAACCGTTCTACGTCCAGTACTTCAACTACATCGGCGGGGTGTTCCACCTCGACTTCGGCACCTCCTTCTCCGGACAACCGGTATTCGACGTGATGAAGCGCGCATTCCCAGTCACGGTGAACCTGACGCTGATCGCGCTGGTCGTCGAAACCATCGGCGGTGTGGTGTTCGGTGTGATCTCCGGGCTGAACAAGGGTCGCTGGTACGACACCGCGATCCTGATCGTCACCCTGATCATCATCGCGATCCCGATCTTCGTGCTCGGCTTCGTCGCGCAGTATCTACTCGGCGTGAAGTGGCACCTGTTCCCGGTCACCGTCGGCGGCAACCTCGACTTCTACCACCTGATACTTCCCGGATTCGTGCTCGGCGCAGTCTCTTTCGCCTACATCGTGCGCCTCACGCGCTCCGAGGTCGCCGACAATCTGACCGCAGACTATGTGCGTACAGCGTCGGCCAAGGGGTTGCGCCGCCCCCGGGTGATCACGGTGCACGTCCTACGTAATTCGTTGATCCCGGTCGTCACGTTCATCGGCACGGATGTCGGCGTGCTGATGGGCGGAGCCGTCGTCACCGAGGGCATCTTCAACATCCCCGGCGTCGGCGGGACGATCTATCAAGCGGTCATCCGTGGCGAGGCGCCGACGGTCGTCTCGTTCGTGACAGTGCTCGTCCTGATCTACCTCGTCTGCAACATCGTCGTCGACTTGCTCTATGCCGCACTCGATCCGAGGATTCGCTATGCCTGACACACCACGCACCGATGCACTCAAGAGGGGCGAGGTTCCCAACGCCGCCCGGAGTGTCTTCCCCGGCCAGGACCGGTTCGTCGCCGACGTCGACGACGTCGAGCTGCGCAAGGTCGACGAGTTCGTCGACGACGTCGACCCCGCCGGCTTCTGGAAGTCGGCCTGGCAGGAGATCCGCACCAAGCCGGTGTTCATCATCTCGATGATCCTCCTGGTCATCATCTTGCTGATCGTCGCGTTCCCCGGCCTCTTCGCACACCAGGACCCGCAGTACGCGAATCTCGAGGATTCGCTGCTCTCACCGAGTTCCGCGCACTGGTTCGGCACCGACCTCCAGGGACACGACATCTACTCGCGAGTGATCTACGGCGCCCGCGACTCGGTACTCGTCGGCATCCTGACCACGTTGGCTGTCGTGATCGTCGGCGGACTGCTGGGCGTCTTCGCGGGTTTCTACGGCGGTTGGCTCGACTCCGTCATCTCGCGCCTCGCCGACATCTTCTTCGCGATCCCGCTCATCCTCGCCGCCGTGGTAACGATGCAGATGGTCTCGGCTCGTACCGTCTACACGGTTGTGGTGGTGCTCGCCATCTTCAGTTGGCCCCAGATCGCCCGCATTGCACGCAGTTCGGCGATCTCGGCTCGCAACGAGGAGTTCGTCGACGCCTCACGCTCACTGGGCTCGACACGACTGCGCACGCTGTTCACGCACGTCATACCCAACTCACTCGGCCCGGTCATCGTGATCTCGACGATCTCGCTCGGCGTCTTCATCGTCACCGAGGCGACCCTGTCGTACCTGGGTATCGGCCTGCCGTCGACCGCCGTCTCGTGGGGCATCGACATCGCCGCGGGTCAGCAGCTGCTGCGTGAGGGCCAGCCGATCCTGTTCTACCCCGCTGCCGCACTTGCCATCACGGTGCTGGTGTTCATGATGCTCGGTGACGTACTGCGCGACGCGCTCGACCCGAAGGCGAGGACCCGCTGATGACGACCGACACACGGTACTCCGAGGACACCTCGGAGAACGAGGCCGCCGCATCTACGCCGCTGCTCGAGATCAAGGACCTGCGAGTCGATTTCCACTCACGGGGCCGCGACGTCCCCGCTGTGCGCGGCGTCGGACTCACGGTGTATCCCGGTCAGACCGTCGCGATCGTCGGCGAGTCCGGCTCGGGCAAATCGACGACGGCCGCGGCGGTCCTCGGCCTGCTGCCGGGCAACGGTGCGGTGACCGGTGGCCAGATCCTGTTCGACGGCAACGATCTCGCACATGCGTCGCGGCGTGAGTTCGAGAAGGTCAGGGGTAGCGGGATCGGACTCGTGCCACAGGATCCCAATACCAACCTCGACCCGGTGTGGCGAGTCGGCTTCCAGGTCCGCGAGACGCTCGTGGCCAACGGTGCGGCCACCCGCGGCGAGGCCCGCACTCGCGCAGTCGAAGTGCTCCGTCAGGCGGGCCTACGCGATCCCGAGAAGCGCGCCGCGCAGTATCCGCACGAGTTCTCCGGCGGTATGAAGCAGCGCGCGCTCATCGCCATCGGCCTCGCCGGTAAACCCAAGCTGCTCATCGCCGACGAACCGACCTCGGCACTGGACGTCACGGTGCAACGCGAGATCCTCGACCACCTCGAGTCGCTCACCGACGAACTCGGCACGGCCGTCCTGCTGATCACCCACGACCTCGGCCTGGCCGCAGAGCGCGCCAGTCACCTCGTGGTGATGTACCGCGGCCGCATCGTCGAATCCGGTCCGGCGCAAGAGATCCTCACCAATCCGCACCACGAGTACACCAAACGTCTCGTCGCGGCCGCGCCGTCACTGTCGTCGCGCCGCGCCGACCGGCACACTCCCGCCGAGCCGACCGCAACCTCCCCGCTGGCCGAGCCGACC
>NZ_BAFB01000121.1 GCF_000248075.1 Gordonia otitidis NBRC 100426
CGCGGCGCTCGGCGAGTACATCGTCGTCGACGAGCATCTTCAGGGTCCGGGTCTTGACGTCGATGAGGATCTCGTCGCCGTTCTCGACCAGCCCGATGTCGCCGCCCGCGGCAGCCTCGGGGGAGGCGTGCCCGATGACGAGTCCCGACGATCCGCCGGAGAATCGCCCGTCGGTGACCAGTCCGCACTTCTTGCCCATTCCGGTGCCCTTCATGAAGGCCGTCGGGTGCAGCATCTCCTGCATACCCGGCCCACCGGCAGGACCTTCGTAGCGGATCACCAGGACCTCGCCCGCCTGGAGTTCCTTCGACAGGATGGCGTGAACCGCGTCCTCCTGGCTCTCGACGACACGCGCGGGGCCTTGGAAGTGCCACAGTGACTCGTCGACTCCGGCGGTCTTGAGGACCGCGCCGTTCTCGGCGAGGTTGCCGTGCAGGACACACAGGCCACCTTCGACGGTGTAGGCGTGTTCGATGTCGCGGATGCAACCGTCGGCGGCGTCGGTGTCCAACGATTCCCAGCGATTCGACGTCGAGAACGGCTCAGTGGTGCGAACGCCGCCCGGCGCGGCGTGGAAGAGTTCGATCGCCGCGTCGGTCGCGGTGCCGCTACGGATGTCCCAGTCGGCCAGGTACGACTCGAGCGACGGGGCGTGGACCGGGTGGACATCGGTGTTGAGTAGGCCGCCGCGATTCAGCTCGCCGAGGATCGCGGGGATACCTCCGGCGCGGTGCACGTGCTCCATGTAGTACTTCGGCGAGTTCGGCGCGACCTTCGACACGCAGGGCACCTTGCGCGAGATGCGGTCGATGTCTTTGAGGGTGAAGTCGACCTCACCCTCCTGCGCAGCAGCGAGGATGTGCAACACCGTGTTGGTGGAGCCGCCCATGGCGACGTCGAGCGCCATCGCGTTCTCGAAGGCCTCCCGGGTCGCGACGCTGCGCGGCAGCACCGACTCGTCGTCGTCGTGGTAGTAGCGCTTGGCGATGTCGACGATCAACTCGCCCGCCTTCGTGAACAGGTCACGGCGGGCGACCTGGGTCGCGAGGGTGGATCCGTTGCCCGGCAACGACAACCCGAGCGCCTCCGTCAGACAGTTCATCGAGTTGGCGGTGAACATGCCCGAACACGAGCCGCACGTCGGGCACGCCGAACGCTCCACGGTGAGCAGTTCCTCGTCGCCGACGTTGCTGTCGGCGGAGGCGGTGATCGCGTCGATGAGGTCGGTGCCCGGATGCACGACGCCGTTGATGACCACGGAGGTTCCCGCCTCCATCGGTCCGCCGGAGACGAACACCGTCGGGATGTTCAGACGCATCGCCGCGTTGAGCATTCCCGGAGTGATCTTGTCGCAGTTGGAGATACAGACGAGGGCGTCGGCGGTGTGTGCGTTCACCATGTATTCGACCGAGTCGGCGATGATTTCACGGCTCGGTAGCGAGTAGAGCATCCCACCGTGTCCCATGGCGATTCCGTCGTCGACGGCGATCGTGTTGAACTCCTTGGATACCCCGCCCGCGGCCGCCACTGCCTCCGCGACGATCTCTCCGACGTTCTTGAGATGAACGTGGCCCGGCACGAACTGCGTGTACGAGTTGGCGATGGCGACGATCGGCTTGCCGAAGTCATCCTCCGTCATTCCGGTTGCGCGCCACAGCGCGCGAGCGCCGGACGCCTCGCGTCCGACGGTGGTGGTACGTGACCTCAAGGCTGGCATGGAGATTCCTCGATCATTTCGGTGTCCGCACAGAGGCGGAGCGTGTGGACTCGCTGCGCGTTGTAGTGCGTGTCAACGTCGCGCCCGGCGCAAATATTCATCGCAGACATTCGCGCCTGACACCGCGGCGGGTCCGCGCCGGGTTCGTCTGGGCTGTGAGCAACCGGTCGTCGTCGCCGATCGACGCGATGACTCGGGCTCGACATTCCACGGTACTCCCCGCTGACGTGGGAGAACAAAACCGACCGCCGTCCGGTAGGGCTCAGATGTTGAGCACCGCTTTGGCGATGGTGAAGTAGATGATGAGTCCGGTCGCGTCGCAGAACGTGGAGATGAAAGGCGTCGAGAAGACGGCAGGATCGACGTGGATGGACTTCGCTGCCAGTGGCATGAGTCCGCCGACGGTCGCGGCCATGGTGCAGATGGCGACGATGGTCAAGCCGATGACCGTGCCGATGCCGGTGTCATAGGCCAGCGAGGCCACGGCGAAGCCGACCACACCGAGACACGCGCCCAGGGTGAGGCCCACCCGGAATTCCTTGGAGACCACCCGCACCACGTCGCGGGTGCGCACGTCGTCGACGGCGAGTGCGCGGGTCACCGTGACCGCGGCCTGCGAACCGGTGTTGCCGCCGATGCCGGTGAGCAGCGGGATGAACAGTGCGAGAGCCACCATCTCGTCGAGTGTCGCCTCGAAGATCTCGAGCACGTTGACCGTGAGGATCGCCGACACTGCGAGGACGAACAACCACACAACCCGTGATCGGGTGATGCGCCAGACCGACGCCAGCAGGTAGGGCTCCTCGAGGGGTTCGCTGGCGCCCGCTCGCGCCTGGTCCTCGTCCCTGGCCTGCTCGATGACCTCGATCGCGTCGTCGAGCGTGAGGACGCCGACGACCTTGTTGTCGCTGTCGACGACGGGAGTGGCGAGGATGCCCCGCTCGACGCAGCGTTGGGCGGTCTGTTCCGCGTCGTCGTCTGCCCGGGCGGACACGGGGCTTCGCATGAGCTCGGTCATCGTGGTGCCCGGATCGGCGAGCAGTAGATCGCGCAGACTCACCACCCCCGCGAGTTCTCGGTCGGGCTCGGTGACAGGGATGGTGTAGATGGTCTCGACACGGTCGCCTACCGCTTTGACCTGGTTGAGGACGGACTCGGCGGTGTCGTCGACGACGGCGTGCACGATCTCCGGACTCATTCGCCTGCCGACGGATCCGCGCGGGAATCCGAGCACCACGCCGGTGGCCTCGCGCTCGTCGCGGCGCAGCGTCGCAACCAGTTCGTGGGCGATGGGGGTGGGTAGTTCGTCGAGGAGTTCGGCACGATCGTCGGGATCGAGACCCGCGAAGTATTCGCCGACCTCGGTGGTGCCCAACTCGTCGATCAATCCCTGTTGCACCCGTGGCGAGAGATGCTCGAACACTTCGAGGCAGTCGACTTGGGCAGCATGCGGAAGGCGATGCTCGCCTGTTTGCGGGGAAGGTGGTTGCCGATCGAGGCGATCTCGGTCGGCGGCAGGTCGCGCATGAGTCGCGTCAGCGTCGCGAGGTCACCGTCATCGATGAGCTCTTTCACCGCGTGGGGCGTGATCGTCGGCGTGTGCACGATCCGACCCTAAACGCGTTGCCGCGCCGGCACCGGGTGGCGAACCGACGCCACGCGTGCGATCTCGCCGCGCGTCGGCCATGGCGTCCGCGGGGTCAGTCCTCGGCGGCAGCGGCTGCGGCATAGGGGTCGGGTATCCGACCACGGCTCGCAGCCGACAACCGGGGGAGATCGCGGAACATCAGTGCGGGCAGGCGCACCGTCGAATCATCGGTCAGGACAGCGCGGACAGGCCCCCACTTGGAGAACTGCAGACCGGCGATGTCAGACCACGGGATTCGTCTCGTTCGGAACGTCCCGACCGCGGTGATCCCGTCCTCGGTCACGACGGTTCGCACGCGTGCGATCCACAGGGCGAGGAGGACAGGGAGGATCAGGGTCCATCCGAGCCACACC
Source organism: Gordonia otitidis NBRC 100426 (assembly GCF_000248075.1). Classification (GTDB taxonomy): domain Bacteria; phylum Actinomycetota; class Actinomycetes; order Mycobacteriales; family Mycobacteriaceae; genus Gordonia; species Gordonia otitidis. The sequence continues at coordinate 3,719 of NZ_BAFB01000121.1, forward strand.
AGCGAGGCGCCGGCGAGGATGATGACCACGATGAACGCTGCCGGAATGGTGAAGTAGGCCAGCTTCTGGACCCGGAACACCTGCGGGAGCTCGACCACCTCGGGAGCGCTCGTCTCGTCGTGCACAGCCTCGGCGTCGACATGTGCGTGAGCGTCGCCCGCAGTGGCGTCGACCCGTGCGGTCGCGTGGCTGCTGTGCCGTGCGGAGTCGTCTGCGGCGGAGTCGTGCGTCGTGTGGTCGGAGGGGGAGGACACGCTCCCATTGTGACATCCGGACGATACCGCCCGGTCACGCAGTACTTTCTCACGATGTGGGACTGAAGTGTCCGTAGTTTGACTCTGCGATGGGCGCGGTCCTACCGTGAACAACGTGATGCACAAGGATCTTCTCGTAGTAATCGGCCGGCGCGTCGTCGCCTGACCGGTCACTTCGTAGACCCAGCCAGCATCGACGCGCCACCCTCGAACAGCCTTGCTGTCGGGGGTTTTTTGTTGTCAACGGCATGGTGACCCGATCTCCATACGCCATCACAAGCCAATTGAATCCCAGTCCGTCACAGGACACCGAGCAGAAGATGTGAGGACCGTGCAGTGAGCGCACCAACAGCACGCGCCGCCGGCGGGGCCGAGCCCGCAGCCAAGAGTAATGGCAATGCAGCCACTGTGCTGCGCGAACAGTCACCGGCGGCGGGCACTCTCCGCGCCGTGCAGCAGAACACCGTTGCACCCGAACGCGTCAGCGGTGCACAGTCGGTGGTCAGGTCGCTCGAAGAACTCGGCGTCGAGGTCGTCTTCGGAATTCCGGGCGGTGCTGTGCTGCCCGTCTACGACCCGCTGCTCGACTCGCAGAAGGTGCGTCATGTCCTCGTTCGCCACGAGCAGGGGGCTGGCCACGCCGCCACTGGTTATGCGCAGGTCACCGGGCGCGCAGGTGTCATGATGGCGACGTCGGGGCCCGGCGCGACCAATCTGGTGACGCCGCTCGCCGACGCGCAGATGGACTCGGTCCCGGTCGTGGCGATCACCGGTCAGGTGGGACGCGCTCTCATCGGTACCGATGCGTTCCAGGAGGCCGACATCTCCGGCATCACGATGCCGGTCACCAAGCACAACTTCCTCGTGAGCAACGCCGTCGACATCCCGCGGATCATCGCCGAGGCGTTCCACATCGCCGAGAGCGGCCGTCCGGGTGCCGTCCTCGTCGACATCCCCAAGGACATCCTGCAGGCACAGACCACCTTCTCGTGGCCGCCGCAGATCGACCTGCCCGGCTACCGCCCGGTGACCAAGCCGCACGGCAAGCAGGTCCGCGAGGCCGCACGTCTCATCAACGCCGCCAAGAACCCCGTGCTCTACGTCGGCGGCGGTGTGATCAAGGCGAATGCCACCCCGGAGTTGCTCGAACTCGCGGAGCTGACCGGCATCCCTGTCGTCACCACACTGATGGCGCGGGGCGCCTTCCCGGATTCGCACCCGCAGCACCTCGGAATGCCCGGTATGCACGGCACCGTGGGAGCTGTTGCTGCGCTGCAGCGTTCGGACCTGCTGATCACGCTCGGCGCCCGTTTCGACGACCGCGTCACCGGGCAGTTGTCCTCGTTCGCGCCCGGCGCGAAGGTCATTCACGCCGACATCGACCCGGCCGAGATCGGCAAGAACCGAGTTGCCGACGTGCCGATCGTCGGGGACTGCAAGGCGGTCATCTCCGATCTGATCGAAACCCTGCGCAACGAGCGGGCCACCAGCGATTCGTCGCAGGATCTGACCGCGTGGTGGGAGTATCTGGACCGCATCCGCCGCACGTATCCGCTTAGCTACGACCGTCCCGCCGACGGGTCGATGTCGCCGGAGTTCGTCATCTCGCGCATCGGGCAGCTCGCGGGTCCCGACGCCGTGTACTGCGCGGGCGTCGGCCAACACCAGATGTGGGCGGCCCAGTTCATCTCCTACGAGAAGCCGCGCACGTGGCTCAACTCGGGCGGACTGGGCACGATGGGGTACGCGGTTCCCGCGGCCATGGGCGCCAAGATGGCCGACCTCGACGCCGAGGTGTGGGCGATCGACGGTGACGGTTGCTTCCAGATGACCAATCAGGAGTTGGCGACCTGCGCGATCGAGGGCATCCCGATCAAGGTGGCACTGATCAACAACGGAAACCTGGGCATGGTGCGCCAGTGGCAGACGCTCTTCTACGAGGAGCGCTACTCCAACACCGATCTCTCGACCCACTCCCGCAGAATCCCGGACTTCGTCAAACTCGCAGAAGCGTTGGGCTGCGCGGCATTCCGCGTCGAGAACGAAGCCGACGTCGACGAGGTGATCGCCAAGGCGCGCGAGATCAACGACCGGCCGGTGGTCATCGACTTCATCGTCGGCGCCGACGCCCAGGTGTGGCCGATGGTCGCAGCGGGAACCGGCAACGACGAGATCATGGCGGCCCGCGACATCCGACCACTGTTCGACGACGACGAGTCGGCGGCTGAGGACGTCGCCGACATCCACGAAATCGTCAACCAGCAGACCAATCTCGGCCAGGAGGGTCGCAAGTGAGTACTCATACCCTGAGCGTTCTGGTCGAGGACCTACCGGGCGTCCTCGCGCGAGTGTCGTCGCTGTTCTCGCGCCGTGGATTCAACATCGAGTCGCTCGCGGTCGGTCCGACCGAGATGAAGGGTGTCTCGCGGATGACCATCATGGTGTCGGTCGACGACTTCCCGCTCGAGCAGGTCACCAAGCAGCTCAACAAACTGATCAACGTGATCAAGATCGTCGAGCAGGACCCGGCGTCGTCGGTGTCCCGCGAGCTGATGATGGTCAAGGTGCGGTCCGACGCTTCGGTGCGCAGCGAGGTCATCGAGGTCGTGAATCTGTTCCGCGCCAAGGTGATCGACGTCTCGCCGGAGTCGTTGACCATCGAGGCGACCGGAACGTCGGAGAAACTGGAGGCCCTGTTGCGGATGCTCGATCCGTACGGGATTCGTGAGATCGCCCAGTCCGGTGCGGTCACGCTGGGTCGGGGTCCCAAGAGCATGTCGGCCAATCGCTGACGCACTCACATCACTGTCACAACACAACAGCAGCGTCCCGGTTCGACGAGTTCGCTTCCACCGAAGCCGTCTTCATCCGGGGCACCAAGAGATATATCGAAGGGAATCCAACTGTGGCGATCGAATTGTTCTATGACGACGATGCCGATCTGTCGATCATCCAGGGCCGCAAGGTCGCGGTGATCGGTTACGGCAGCCAGGGGCACGCGCACTCGCTGTCGCTGCGCGACTCCGGCGTCGACGTGGCGATCGGCCTGCGTGAGGGCTCCAAGTCGCGTGAGAAGGCCGAAGAGCAGGGCCTCAAGGTCATGTCCAACGCGGAGGCCGCAGAGTGGGCCGACGTCATCATGCTGCTCGCGCCCGACACGAGCCAGGCGAAGATCTTCACCGAGGACATCGAGCCGAACCTGAAGGACGGCGACGCGCTGTTCTTCGGTCACGGGCTCAACATCCACTTCGACCTCATCAAGGCGCCGGAGAACGTCACGGTCGCGATGGTGGCGCCGAAGGGCCCGGGACACCTCGTTCGGCGTCAGTTCGTCGACGGCAAGGGAGTGCCGTGTCTGATCGCGGTCGACCAGGACCCCAAGGGTGAGGGCCAGGCGCTGGCGTTGAGCTACGCGTCGGCCATCGGTGGTGGTCGTGCCGGCATCATCAAGACCACCTTCAAGGAAGAGACCGAGACCGACCTCTTCGGTGAGCAGGCTGTGCTCTGCGGTGGCACCGAGGAACTGGTCAAGACCGGCTTCGAGGTCATGGTCGAGGCCGGCTATGCCCCCGAGATGGCGTACTTCGAGGTGCTGCACGAGCTCAAGCTCATCGTCGATCTCATGTACGAGGGCGGTATCGCGCGGATGAACTACTCGGTGAGCGACACCGCCGAGTTCGGTGGCTACCTGTCGGGACCGCGCGTCATCGACGCCGACACCAAGGAGCGCATGCGCGCCATCCTCTCCGACATCCAGGACGGCACCTTCGTCAAGCGGCTCGTCGCCAACGTCGAGGGCGGCAACAAGGAGCTCGAGGAGCTGCGCAAGAAGAATGCCGAGCACCCGATCGAGGTGACCGGCAAGAAGCTGCGTGACCTGATGAGCTGGGTGGATCGCCCGATCACCGAAACTGCCTGAGTCACAAGCACCCAACGCCGGCCCGGCTTCCCGTCAGGGAGCCGGGCCGGCGTTGTTTCCGGCTCGTGGGTCGACCGGCTCTGCCACACTGCGCAAGGTTACCGAACTCTGGATGCTGGAGGATCTCGAGTACTTCCCCGAGGTACCCGAAGGTGACGGTGTCTGCGCGCCGACGACACTCGGTGCCGACTGACGGACCGACATGCGAAACCACAACACCCCGAGGCGAACTGCCGCCTCGGGGTGTTGTGGTTGTTCTCGGATCAGCCGATCAGATCAGCGAGAAGCCCTTGTACCTGGTCGTTTTCACGTAGTCGAGCACCGCACCGATGTTGGTTCCCGTCTCCGGTCCGATGCAGCCGACGAAGTAGTAGGCGTTGACCATGCCGACGAGCCGGTCGCCGACGACGACCGGGCTACCGGAATCGCCCTCGATGACGCAGATCTGGGAGAAGTGGACGTCGCCGTCGGAGAACCACGAGATGCCGCAGGTGTTGCCGGTGGTGCGGCCCTGCTTGCACGCGACGGTGGGGAAGCCGATGGGACGGGTGTCGATTTTGTTGATCGTCACGCCGTGCACGGATCGCAGCGGCACGACACGATTCGGATCGAATTCGATCAGCGCGACGTCTTCCTTGGGATCGGAGTAGGTGATGACGCCGGCCTGGCCGCGATCCTGGAATGTCTCCGAGAGGACCTTCTGTCCGGGCTTGCCGCAGTGCCCGGCTGTGATGCCGATCAACTGCCCGGTCTTGGCGTGGCCGATCGTGGTGAGGGTGCACGCCGACGCGCTGTTGCCGCCCTTGAGGACCAGGATTCCCGAGCCGCCGCCGATGTAGATCTTCGCCGGGGCGGCTGTGGCGCTACCCGCCCCCCAGCCGGCCAGCAATACCGCAGCGAGAACAGCCAGCATTGCTGTCAGCTTCCTCATCATTCACATGCTCCACTCTTGTTAACATTCGTCCCGCCTGTTCGGCGGGTCATGCACACCGTAACGGTCGGCGACCCAGTCGATCTCCACTCGGAATCCAGATGCGGTTGCTTTGCAACCAGTCCGTGATGACGCTCGTCGGGCCGCGTAATGACGATCACAATGTACAGGTGTTTCCTGAGTAAGCACCTTGACGACGCAGACCGGCTGTTCAGGCGCGTCGAGCGTCCCTCTAAGCTGTTGCCGTACGTCTTTGACGTCCTCGAATCCTGTGCACCCGATCTACGGAGAATTCACTGTGACCTCAGCTGGCAGTCCGGTCGTCCTGATCGCCGACAAACTGGCCCCCTCGACGGTGGAAGCCCTTGGCGATGGCGTCGAGGTGCGGTGGGTCGACGGCCCAGACCGCCCCAAGCTCCTCGAGGCAGTGGTCGATGCGGATGCGTTGCTCGTGCGGTCCGCAACCACCGTGGATGCAGAGGTGCTCGAGGCGGGCAAGAACCTGAAGATCATCGCGCGCGCGGGCGTGGGCCTCGACAACGTGGACGTGCCGGCAGCGACCGCACGCGGCGTGATGGTCGTGAACGCACCGACCTCCAACATCCACACCGCCGCAGAGCATGCCGTCACGCTGATGCTGGCGGCCGCCCGCCAGATCCCCGCGGCCGACGCAACGTTGCGTGAACACACGTGGAAGCGCTCGTCGTTCAACGGCGTCGAGATCTTCGACAAGACGGTCGGCGTCGTCGGGCTCGGTCGTATCGGTCAGCTCGTCGCTGCGCGCCTGGCAGCCTTCGAGACGCACGTCATCGCTTATGACCCCTATGTCTCGCCCGCGCGCGCTGCGCAGCTCGGCATCGAGCTCGTCAGCCTCGACGAACTGCTCGAGCGTGCCGACTTCGTCACCGTCCACCTACCGAAGACTCCCGAGACACTCGGCTTGATCGGTGCGGATCAGCTGGCGCGGACCAAGAAGGGCGTGATCATCGTCAACGCCGCTCGTGGCGGACTCGTCGACGAGCAGGCGCTGGCCGACGCGATCACCTCCGGTCAGGTCCGTGCCGCGGGTCTCGACGTGTTCGCCACCGAGCCGTGCACCGACTCGCCGCTGTTCGAACTGCCGCAGGTCGTCGTGACGCCGCACCTCGGTGCCTCCACGAGCGAGGCGCAGGACCGCGCGGGTACCGACGTCGCCAAGAGCGTCCGCCTCGCGCTCGCCGGTCACTTCGTCCCCGACGCGGTCAACATCACCGGCGGTGCGGTCGACGAGGAGGTCGCACCGTGGCTGGAGATGGCGCGCAAGCTCGGCGTGATGATCGGTGCGCTGAGTACCGAACTGCCGTCGTCCATCGTCGTCGACGTCCGCGGTGAACTCGCCTCGAGCAACGTCGACGTCCTCGGGCTGTCGGCGCTGCGCGGACTCTTCTCTGCCGCCCTCGACGAACCGGTCACGTTCGTCAACGCGCCGACCGTTGCCGCCGAGCGCGGTGTGACCAGTGAGGTCGTGACCAACAGCGAGAGCCCGACCCACCGCAGCGTCGTCGACGTCAAGGCCGTGTATGCCGACGGTTCGGTGCAGAACGTGTCGGGTGCGATCACCGAACCACGTCAGGTCGAGAAGATCGTCAACATCAACGGTCGCAACTTCGACCTCCGTGCCGAAGGGCTCAATCTGCTTGTCAGCTATGTCGATCAGCCCGGTTCGCTTGGCAAGATCGGCACGCTGCTCGGTAACGCGGGCATCGACATCCTCGCGGCCGCGCTGTCGCAGGACGCGGAGGGCGGCGGTGCCACCATGCTGCTCCGGGTCAGCACGAAGGTCGACGACTCTGTCGTCTCGGCCATCTCGGAAGCGGTCGACGCAACGCTGATCGAACAGGTGGATCTGTCATGAAACTCGCTGTCATCGCAGGCGACGGCATCGGGCCCGAGGTCATCTCCCAAGCGCTGCAGGTGTTGACGACGCTCGTCCCCGACGTCGCCGTCACCGAATACGACCTCGGCGCGCGCCGTTTCCATCGCAACGGCGAACTGCTCACCGATGACGATCTGGCGTCGCTGCGTGAGCACGACGCAATCCTGCTCGGTGCGATCGGCGATCCGTCGGTGCCGTCCGGTGTGCTCGAGCGTGGCTTGCTGCTCAAGATGCGGTTCGCGCTCGATCATCACATCAACCTGCGTCCGTCACGCCGCTTCCCAGGCGTGCCGTCGCCACTCGCGGGCGATCCCGACATCGACTTCGTCGTGGTCCGGGAGGGCACCGAGGGGCCGTACACCGGCAACGGTGGAGCCATTCGCGTCGACACCGCGCACGAGGTCGCCACCGAGGTCAGCGTCAACACCCGGTACGGCGTCGAACGCGTGGTACGTAATGCTTTCGAGCGTGCGACCGCGCGCCGGAAGCACCTGACGCTCGTGCACAAGACGAATGTGCTGACCTTCGCGGGCTCGCTGTGGAGCCGCACCGTCGAGCAGGTCGCCGCGGAGTACCCCGACGTCAGTGTCGACTACTGCCATGTCGATGCGGCCACCATCTATCTCGTGACCGATCCGGGCCGTTTCGATGTGATCGTCACCGACAACCTCTTCGGCGACATCATCACCGACATCGCTGCTGCGGTCAGCGGTGGGATCGGCCTCGCGGCGTCGGGCAACATCGACGCCACCGGCACCAACCCGTCGATGTTCGAACCAGTGCACGGCAGCGCACCCGACATCGCCGGGCAGCAGAAGGCGGATCCGACGGCCGCGATCCTGTCTGTGGCGCTTCTGCTCGATCATCTCGGGTACGCAGACGAAGCGCGGCGCGTGGAAAAGGCTGTCGCCGACGATCTCCTCGACCGCGACGGCGCAACGTTGTCGACCGGCGAGATCGGCAAGCGGATTCTCGGGCGGCTCTGAGCCGCGCAGCGTCCCACAACTTCACGGGCCGGAACCTTCGGGTTCCGGCCCGAGTCGTCTGTGCAGCTGTTCGATACGATGACTATTGTTCTATTTGAGCTAGAACTATAGGATAGCTGTGTGCTCATTCGCATCGACGCCGCAGACCGCACGCCGATCTTTACCCAGATCGCCGCATCGGTACGTGGCGGAATCGCGCGCGGCGACCTGACGCAGGGTGAGCGACTGCCGGCAGCGCGTGACCTCGCCGCATCCCTCGACGTCAACATCCACACGGTGCTTCGTGCATACCAAGAACTGCGCGATGAGGGGCTCGTAGAACTCCGCCGCGGCAGGGGAGCGGTTGTCTCGGGCGACGCGCCGCGCAACGCAGAACTCGCAGACGCACTCGACCGACTCGTCGACACCGCCCGCAGATTCGGCGTGGGGGCCGCAGAGTTGTCCGGAGAGATCACCAGGAGGATGTCATGAACGGTTCGTCGGCCCATCATCCGAGGCGCGCGGGGTATGCCCTGCTGGGGAGTCTGCCGTCCGTCGTTGTCCTCGTCGTCGGGCTGGTGCTGTTGAGTCTGTGGAGATCTGAGTTGCCGACAACTGTTGCCACGCATTGGGGTTCGGGCGGGGTCGACAGCACGGCCGACGTGCGGACCGTGGTGGTTTCTGTCGTGATCGTCGCAGTGGTTGCCGCCCTCGTCGGCGGCCTGTCGGGGTGGTTCATTCGTGAGGCCCGTGTGCTTCGCGTCGCCATCGCGCTGGTCAATGGTGTCGTCGTCTTCGTGACGATCGGTCTCGTGGGAACCGTTGGCGCCCAACGAGGCAGCACCGACACATCCGACGTCGGCGTACCGGTGGGTGCGCTGCTTCTGGCGGGGGTGCTCGGGTTGCTGGTCGCGCTCGCGAGCGCCAGTCTCGTGCGCCCGACGCACCTGTCGCAGCCCCCGGTGGTCGGAGCACAACCGATTGAGAGTCTTGCTGTGGGAGAACGCTTCCTGTGGCAGCGTAGGGTGTCGGCGTCGAGTGGATCGCTGGTTGTTCTCGGGGTCGCGCTACTGACGATGGGCGCACTTGCCGTTGTCCTGCGCAGCGCGTGGCTCGTGCTGCCGTGCGTCGTCGTCGTGGCAGCTGCGGCGATCCTGTGGTCGGCCCGGGTGAGCGTCGACCGTGGTGGCGTGGCGGTGCGAGGCGTCGTGGGCTGGCCGCGGCTGACCATTCCGATGCACGACGTCAGACGTGCCGAAGTCGCACACGTGAACGCGTTGCGGGACTTCGGCGGCTACGGCCAACGCATCTGTGTGTACGGACGCCTGCGCGGCGTGCGCGGCCTTGTCCTGCGGTCCGGGAGTGGTTTGTTGATCACACGGTCCGACGGAAGCCGTGACCTGGTCGTCGTTCCCGACGCCGCCGTGGCGGCGGTGCTGGTGAACGCGTCGGTGTCGCAGGCGCATTCGCGGCGTTGACGCGACTGGTCGGCTGACACTGACCTCAACCCACCAGTTCTTCGCGCGGTGCCGGATCCCTGGGAATCAACGGGGTGGCCACCACTGGAGCTGCGGCGCTGACCAGGAAGGCGAGAGGGAAACCGGCTGCGCCGATGAGGAGGCCGAACAACGGCGTCGTCGCTGCCGTCGCCAGATATTGTGCGGTGTTCTGAACCGCCAAACCGCGCCCACTCCACTGCGGCCCCGCGTATTCGGCGATGGCGGTGAAGGCGAGTCCGTTGTCGGCAACGGTGATGATCGACGCGACCACCATCAACGCGGGTGCCAGCGGCGTGTGCAGCCAATCGGTGACGGCGAGCAGCGCCATCGCGGCCGCCGCACCGAGCGCGATGAGGCGAATGGGCCGCATCCGCGACAGCCAGGCATCCGACCATCGTCCGGCGGCGATTCTCCCCAGCGCGCCGATCACCTGCGTGATGGTCACCAGAATGCCTGCTGCCGCGGGCGACCAGTGCCGGGCGACGATGAGCCACGTGGGGACGAAGGTCCACAGCATCTGTTGCGGGATCACCAGAAGCACACTCACGGCGTGGACCCTGACCAGAAACCAGCTCTCGCGGTAGGGATTTCGACGAGCCGCGTGGTCCGCCGAACCGTTGCCAGCGCTCGGTGGGTCGATCACGCCGAACACTACCGCTGCCAAACCGATGGCGGTCACCACGGCGGGCACCGCGAATGCGGCTGCGACGGAGTGTCGGTCGGCGATCACCGGCATCGTGAGGGCGCACACGCCGATCCCCAGTGGTTGGGCCATCTGTCGGATGCCCATCGCGGTACCACGCAGTCGGGGCGGGAACCAACCGACGACGATTCGTCCGCTCGCCCCGTTCGCGGCGCCGGAACCCAGCCCGGCGAGGAACAGACACACGGCGATCACGATGTACGACGCGTGCGTGGAGGCCGCGATGGCGGCTGCGGAGGTGCCGACCAAGGTGATCGAGATCGAGATCATCAGGATCGTCCGCTCGCCGTAGCGATCGAGCAGCGCGCCCCACCCGACGATCGCCAGCATGAGCCCGATCGTCGGAACGGTCGCCAACACCGAGGCCTGGGCCAGCGACATGTCCTGCTGAGTGTGCAACGCAGGGATCAGATACGCGACGCCGCCGACCACAACCGCTGTCGTCATCGCAGCGATCAACGAGCACGCGAGCATGGTCCAGCGCCTGGTGTTCGTGATCGTGGACGTGGTCGTCAACGTGGACCCCCTCTGGCGCGTGGGAAACCGAAACTTCTCCGCCTGAACTCACTTAATCTTAAATAATGAGATCAATAGTTCATATTCTAGGACGGCATAGCTGCCCGCTCAATTTCACGTCCCACGAAGTGGACAAGCCGGGTGCGCTAGGGTTTCGGGTATGCGTCTTGGCCGAATTGCGAGTCCTGATGGTGTGGCATTCGTCTCGATCGACGAGTCGGACGGTACTGCGACCGCCAAAGAGATTGCCGAACATCCCTTCGGTACACCGACGTTCACGGGTCGATCGTGGCCCCTGGCCGACGTGCGTCTACTGGCGCCGATTCTGGCGTCGAAGGTGATCTGCATCGGCAAGAACTACGCGGCGCACGTTGCGGAGATGGGTTCGGCCACGCCCGAGAGTCCTGTGATCTTCCTCAAGCCCAACACGTCGATCGTCGGGCCCGAGGTGCCGATCGTGCGTCCGCCGTCGTCCGAAAGAGTCGACTTCGAGGGCGAACTCGCCGTCGTGATCGGTCGCCCGTGCAAGGACGTGAAGGCGGCCGACGCCGCCGGTGTCATTCTCGGCTACACGGTCGCCAACGACGTGACCGCTCGGGATCAGCAGAAGATCGACGGTCAGTGGACCAGAGCCAAGGGATACGACACCTTCTGCCCACTCGGGCCGTGGATCGAGACCTCGTTCGACCCGTCGGACGCTGTGATCACCACCGAACTCGATGGTGAGGTTCGCCAGCGGAGTCGGACGTCGCTGATGTTGCACGACGTAGGTGCTGTGGTGGAGTGGATCTCGCGCGTGATGACGCTGCTGCCGGGTGACGTGATCCTCACCGGAACCCCCGAGGGTGTCGGTCCGATGGTTGCCGGACAACGAGTGTCGGTCACGGTCGAGGGGATCGGCACGTTGAGCAACCCGGTGGTCGACAAGCCGTGAGTGGATCGGCAACCGCGCAGGTCAACGGGATCGACATCGCCTACGAGCGGTCGGGGTCGGGCCCCGCTGTGGTCATGGTCATGGGTAGCGGCAGCCCCGGCAGGGTGTGGCGGGCGCACCAGGCTCCTGCGTTGGTCAGCGCCGGCTACGAGGTGATCACGTTCGACAACCGCGGCATCGCACCGTCGTCGGAGTGTGCGGAGGGGTTCACGCTCGACGACATGGTCGCCGACACCGCCGAGCTCATCGAAACGTTGGGGATCGCACCGGCTTTCGTCGTCGGAACCTCCCTGGGTGCGCGAATCACCCAGGAGTTGGCACTCGCTCGGCCCGATCTGGTGCGCGCCGCGGTGATGATGGCGACCTACGGGCGCACCACAGTACTGCAGGAGACGTTCTCGGCGGGAGAGCGTGCGCTCTACGACAGCAACATCGAGTTGCCGCCCGAGTACGAGGCCTCGATCACCGCTGAACTCAATCTGTCTCGGCATACGCTCGCCGACGACCGCACGACGCGCGACTGGCTCGACGTCATGATGTTCTCCCAGCAGAAGATGACTCCGGGAATGCGCGCGCAACTGGGTGTGCACACCAACGAGCCCAATCGGCTCGAGGCCTACCGGCTTATCGCGGTTCCGACCCTGGTCGTCGGATTCACCGATGACAGAAGGCTTCCCGTCGAACTCGCCCGCGAGGTGGCTGACGCGATCCCTGCCGCGGAGTACGCGCAGGTCGACAAGGCCGGGCATTTCGGGTATCTCGAACAGCCCGCCCAGGTCAACCGTCTCCTGGTCGACTTCCTCACGCGACATCGGTAGGCGGGACCGTCTCCGGTCGAAACCACGGTGCGAGCGGTCGGTGCTGCGGTATTCGATACGCTGACCTCCATGAGCAGCAACGATCCTGTCCGCGTCCGCTTCTGCCCGTCGCCGACGGGTACACCGCATGTGGGAATGGTGCGCACCGCGCTGTTCAACTTCGCGCAGGCGCGTCACGACAAGGGGACCTTCGTGTTCCGTATCGAGGACACCGACGCCGCGCGCGACAGCCAGGAGTCGTACGACGCGATCCTCGACTCTCTGCGGTGGCTCGGGCTCGACTGGGACGAGGGGCCGGAGGTCGGCGGTCCCTACGGCCCGTACCGGCAGTCCGAACGACGCGGAATCCATGAGGATGTCGTCGCGCGGTTGCTCGCCGCGGGAGAGGCATACGAAGCGTTCTCGACTCCCGAGGAGGTCGAGGCACGCCACCGCGCCGCAGGTCGGGATCCCAAGCTCGGGTATGACAACTTCGATCGCGATCTCACCGACGAGCAGCGCGAGGCCTACCGCGCGGAGGGCCGCAAAGCCGTTGTCCGCCTCCCGATGCCCGATCGCGACATCACCTGGAACGACCTCGTGCGCGGACCGACGACCATCAAGGCGGGGACGGTGCCCGATTTCGCACTGACCCGCGCCAACGGCGATCCGCTCTACACCCTCGTCAATCCGGTCGACGACGCGATGATGAAGATCACCCACGTGCTGCGCGGCGAAGATCTCTTCTCTTCGACACCGCGTCAGATCGCGCTGTACGAGGCTCTCATCCGCATCGGTGTGGCAGAGCGTGTCCCAGAGTTCGGCCATCTGCCGTTCGTGATGGGGGAGGGGAACAAGAAGCTCTCCAAGCGCGACCCGCAATCGAACCTCTTCCACCATCGCGATCGCGGCTTCATTCCGGAGGGGCTGCTCAACTATCTCGCGCTGCTCGGCTGGGGATATTCACATGAGACCGACGTTTTCAGTCTCGACGAGATGATCGACGCATTCGACGTGCGCGACGTGAATTCCAATCCGGCACGCTTCGACCAGAAGAAGGCCGATGCAATCAACGCCGAGCACATCAGGATGCTCGAACTCGGCGACTTCACGGCGAGACTGAAGGCATATCTCGTCACACAGGGGCTTCTCACCGAGCCGATCGACGACGAGCAGTTCACCACGATCGCCGAGCTCGTCCAGACCCGCATCCAGGTCCTCGGCGAGGCGTGGCCTCTGATCTCGTTCCTCTATGTGTCCGACGACGAATTCGCGATCGACGAGAAGTCGGCGTCGAAGAATCTCGGAGCCGACGCCGCGCCCGTCCTCGACGCCGCGATCACCGCACTGGACGGCCTCGCGTCCTGGAACACCGAGGCGATCCAGGAGGCGCTCACGAGCGCACTGGTCGACGGTCTGGAACTCAAACCCCGCAAGGCGTTCGGGCCGATCCGCGTGGCGGTGACCGGTTCGCACATCAGTCCGCCGCTGTTCGAGTCGATGGAGCTGTTGGGGCGCGACAAGAGCCTCGCCCGACTGCGCGCTGCGCGGGAGTAGTCGCCCAGTTAGTGCGTTGACCAGGCGATTTGTAGTAACCGGGTCGGCCTCTGCTAGGCTATCGCAGGTTGTTTTCCTCACGGAGAACAAGACCTTTGGGGTATGGTGTAATTGGCAACACAGCGGTTTCTGGTACCGCCATTCTAGGTTCGAGTCCTGGTACCCCAGCGAAAGCCGGGACACCACACCCCGGTCTTTCCAACTGAATATCGAGTCATGGCCCCGTCGTCTAGCGGCCTAGGACGCCGCCCTCTCAAGGCGGTAGCGCGGGTTCGAATCCCGTCGGGGCTACAACACAGCACCCCCCTCACCATCAGCCAGTGGTGAGGGGGGTGCTGTCGTTTGCGTAATCGCCTCGGGTGTCCGTCTAGTCGGCTTCCGCCGTGACCGCAGCGGCCGTCGACCCGGCGACCGGCATCGGATCGAGGCCGAGTTTGCGGTGATCCCACGACCGCACACGCGACGGAACCACGCGCACCGCCACGCGCTTGTGCATCATCTGGTCGACGAAGGGCTTCATCTCGTCGGAGTAGGGCCCGGTGTAGCGTTCCCAGACGCTCACGCCGACGCGATGGCAGTTGTCGGGGTCGTCGTGGATCTCCGCGACACCCTCGAACGCGACGCCTCGCAGCGTGTCGTAGGTGTCGCCGTCCTCGATGAGTACCGAGCACCGTGGATCACGACCGAGGTTCACGGCCTTCTGTGACTTCGCTTTCGTCTCGAACCAGATCTCGCCGTCGACGACGCCGTACCACATGGCGACGAGATGGATGCTGCCGTCGGCGCCGTAAGTCGCGAGAGTCGCTGTGCGGCTGCGTTCGACGAAGTCGGTGATCTCTGCGTCGGACATGACGATCTGTCGGCGTTGGTTTGTTCCCATGCCACGACGCTAACCGAATCAGGTTCGCGCGGTTGGCAGTAGCCGTTTCTGGATGGCCTCGGCAGCGGCGAGCAGGTCGGCGGCCCACCGTGCGCCGGGCCTTCGCCCCATCCGGTCGATCGGACCCGAGACCGAAATCGCCGCCACGACGTCGCCGTTGGCGTCGCGAACCGGCGCCGAGACACTGGCCACGCCCGCGGCGCGCTCACCTGCACTCTGCGCCCACCCGCGACGACGGATCTCGTACAGTGCGCGCTCGCTGAAGACGCTGTCGTGTAACAGCGCCCGCTGCGTCGACGGTTCGGCCCAGGCGAGCAGCACCTTCGCGGCAGAGCCCGCACTCATGGGAAAGCGGGTCCCGACCGGAACGGTGTCGCGCAATCCGGTCGGTGGCTCCATCGCGGCGATGCATACCCGTTCGGAGCCCTCCCGGCGATAGACCTGGACCGATTCGCCGGTGATCTCACGTAGTCGGGGGAGCACCATGAGCGCGGCTTCCTGGATCGGATCGTGGGCGCTGGAGGCCAATTCGCCCAGCGCGGGTCCCGGGTACCACCGTCCGGAAGCGTTGCGTGCCAGGAGACGATGTGTCTCCAGGCCGACGGCCAATCGATGGGCCGTCGCGCGTGGCAGATTGGTGCGCTCACAGAGCTCGGTGAGGTTGGCCGGAGCCTCGGCGATGGCCCGTAATACGATCACGGACTTGTCGAGGACGCCGATTCCGCTCTGCGGTTCCGGTGCGCTATCCTTTCCCATAGGACGATACTAGCGGTCCACATCGTGAGATGCACACGCGAACCGGCACGGCCCGCCGGGTCCCGTCGCACCCCACGCGAAACCACAAGTGCTACAGCCAGAATGAGTGCAGTGATGACGAACAGTGCAAGTAAGCCTCGTACTCTCGCCGAGAAGGTGTGGGACGACCACGTCGTCGTGCGTGGAGACGCGAACGACCCCGATCTGATCTTCATCGATCTCCACCTCGTTCACGAGGTCACCAGTCCGCAGGCCTTCGAGGGACTGCGACTCGCCGGTCGGCCCGTGCACCGCCCGGATCTGACGATCGCGACCGAGGACCACAACGTGCCCACCGTCGACACCATGCTGCCCATCGCGGACCCGGTCTCGCGCACACAGGTCGACACACTGCGAGCCAACTGCGAGGAGTTCGGGATTCGCCTGCATCCCATGGGCGACAAAGAACAGGGCATCGTCCACGTGGTCGGACCGCAACTCGGCCTGACCCAGCCCGGGATGACGGTCGTGTGCGGCGACAGCCACACCTCGACGCACGGTGCCTTCGGGGCGCTCGCCATGGGTATCGGCACCTCGGAGGTCGAGCACGTGCTGGCGACACAGACACTGTCGTTGCGGCCGTTCCGGACCATGGCCATCACGGTCGACGGTGAACTGCCGTCCGGTGTCACGAGTAAGGACCTGATCCTCGCCGTGATCGCCGAGATCGGTACCGGCGGGGGACAGGGCTACGTCCTCGAGTATCGCGGCAGCGCAATCGAGAAGCTCTCGATGGAAGCCCGGATGACGATCTGCAACATGTCCATCGAGGCGGGGGCTCGCGCCGGCATGATCGCACCCGACGAGACGACCTTCGAGTTCCTGAAGGGGCGTCCGAATGCCCCCACGGGAGCACATTGGGACGCGGCCGTCGACTATTGGACGTCGCTGCGGACCGACCCCGACGCCGAGTTCGACGCCGAAGTGCACATCGACGCCGCGTCGCTGAGTCCGTTCGTCACCTGGGGCACGAATCCCGGCCAGGGCGCACCGCTTTCGGCGGAGGTACCCGATCCTGCCGATTTCGGTGACGAGAACGCGGCCGGCGCGGCGTCGAAAGCGCTTCAGTACATGGATCTCACCCCCGGCACACCCTTGCGTGACATCAGTGTCGACACGGTCTTCGTCGGCTCGTGCACCAACGGCCGCATCGAGGATCTACGTGCCGTCGCCGAGATCCTCGATGGTCGAACGGTCGCAGAAGGTGTTCGGATGCTTGTGGTCCCGGGGTCGATGCGGGTACGTGCACAGGCCGACGAGGAGGGACTCGGCGAGATCTTCACGGCGGCCGGTGCGGAGTGGCGTCAGGCCGGATGCTCGATGTGTCTCGGCATGAACCCCGATCAGCTCGCCCCGGGCGAACGGTGCGCGTCGACGTCGAACCGCAACTTCGAAGGGCGCCAAGGCAAGGGTGGGCGTACCCACCTCGTGTCGCCTGCCGTCGCAGCGGCCACCGCGATCCGCGGCACGTTGTCGTCGCCCGCTGATCTGTGAGCCCCGCCCGTCGCGACGCCTGACTCCGCCACCACCACGCAATCCCCGATCCGAAGGCCACAACATCATGGAACCGTTCATCACCCACACGGGAATCGGCGTCCCGCTGCGTCGCAGCAATGTCGACACCGACCAGATCATCCCCGCCGTCTACCTGAAGCGCGTGACCCGCACAGGTTTTGAGGACGGATTGTTCGCAGGCTGGCGGACCGACCCGGACTTCATCCTGAACGCCGAGCCGTGGAAGCGCGGCTCGGTTCTCGTCGCGGGGCCCGACTTCGGCACCGGGTCGTCGCGCGAGCACGCTGTCTGGGCACTGTCGGACTTCGGATTTCGGGTCGTCATCTCGTCGCGCTTCGCCGACATCTTCCGCGGGAACGCCGGAAAAGCCGGTCTCGTCGCCGCGCAGGTCGAACAATCCGACGTCGAGCTGCTGTGGAAGCGCCTCGAGGAGCAGCCGGGGCTCGAACTCACGGTCAGCCTTGAGGACCGGACTGTCACTGCCGGAGACCTCGTGGTGCCGTTGACAATTGATGACTACACGCGGTGGCGTCTGATGGAGGGTCTCGACGACATCGGACTCACATTGCGGCAGGTAGACGCCATTTCCGAGTACGAGTCGCGCCGTCCGTCGTGGAAGCCCACCACATTGCCGCGCTGATGTAACGGCCGGAAAAGCCTTTCCGCGCGACAGCGTCGGAAGTGCCAGAAAGCGTGACGAATTGGTGACACGTCGCGCTAATTGGCGTGGAAGATGGAACTTTTCGACGTCGACGTTTACCGTGTGGTGGTAGCTGGCCTGATAAGTGGGCCAGATCGGCTTGCGGAGGTATCCAATGAACAAGGCAGAGCTCATCGATGAGCTGACAGCAAAGCTCGACACGGATCGAAAGACCGCGACCCAGGCGGTCGAGCAGATGGTCGACTCCATCGTGCGTGCGGTCAACAAGGGTGAAAGTGTCACCATCACCGGATTCGGTGTCTTCGAGAAGCGTCGTCGCGCACCGCGCGTCGCACGCAACCCGCGGACGGGCGAGACGGTGAAGGTGCGCGCTACGTCCGTGCCCGCGTTCCGTCCCGGCGCTCAGTTCAAGGCAGTCGTCTCGGGCAAGCAGAAGCTCGCCTCGTCCGGCCCGGCAGTGAAGCGTGGCAGCGGCGCCACCACCACGGCGGCCAAGAAGACGACTCCGGCCAAGAAGACCACGGCCGCGAAGAAGACGACTCCGGCCAAGAAGACCACGGCCGCCAAGAAGACCACGACCCCGGCCAAGAAGACCACGGCCGCCAAGAAGACCACGACCCCGGCCAAGAAGACCACGGCCGCGAAGAAGACGACTCCGGCCAAGAAGACCACGGCCGCCAAGAAGACCACGACTCCGGCCAAGAAGACCACGGCCGCCAAGAAGTCGACCGGCACCGCGGCCAAGAAGACCACGGCGAAGAAGACGACGGCAGCCAAGAAGTCGACCCGTCGCTGAGGGTCCACAGCGACCGACGCTTCGATCACCTCACCCCCGATGGTCTTCCCCCGTCGGGGGTGAGCTGTATCCGGCGCGATTCACTCCCTGTCGTGCTGTGGCAGCGGGCTGTCGATGTGGTCGGCCGCGACGAGCTTGCCCTGGTGTGTCGGAATGACCCATACGCTCGCTTTGCGGTTACGCGCGGGTGGTAGGGACACACCGTCCTGTGTGGCCCACCATTCGAGTAGCGGTGGAATCACCTTGCCCTGACTACACACTGCGCGTACCACAGCGCCTGAATCCGCTGCCAGGGCGACGATCCGCCGTTGTGCGGCGACAGGATCGTCGCGATACATCTCTTCGGAGAGTGTCGGCTCCGTGATGATCGGCACGCCGAGGGCCTCCGCGGTCGGGGCCACCGTCTGCTCGCAGCGAGTCCGGTCTGCGCTGTGGACCTCGTTGGCGCCGAAAGCCGGAAGCATGACCGCGAGCGCGTGGGCCTGCGCGTGGCCTTCGGCGTCGAGCGGTCGCAACCGGTCGTCGCCGCGGTAGCGTGATCGACTGCCGGCCTTGGCGTGCCGCACCAGAAGTAGAGTGTCGAGATCGGCTGGGAGTCTGGTGAATTCGCGTAGAACCCGCCGGTCCTGTGAATAGCTCAGGAGTCGGTCCGCTGCCTCGACACCCAGCCACTCCATGGTGTCGACCTCATGGTTCTCGACGAACTCACCGTCGGCTGCCTGTGCGGACCAGTACCGCACGCGCTTGCGTCCGCTGGAGATGTCGTATGCGACGTCGCGGAGATGTCTACCCAGCCGCACGCGGTAACCGGTCTCCTCACCGATCTCACGTGCCGCCGTCATCACGAGCGTCTCGTCGGCTTCGAGCTTGCCCTTGGGCAGCGTCCAGTCGTCGTAGCGGGGTCGATGGATCACACCGATCTCGACACCGTCGTTGTCCCGCGGCCTCCACAGCACACCGCCCGCGGCCCAGATCGTCTTGTGTGTCTTGGACATCGACTGTGAGCTTAGTGGTGGAAGGTTACGAAACGGGTGCGTTCACGGCGCCCACAACCAGCTGATGACATTCGGCGATACGCCCGCGGGTCACATGCCCGCATCGCGCTGCCGCGTGCGACGCATCATCTGGCGCTGGTGATCGCGCACCTCTTCACCCGCTGCCGGAGAGGCAACCCAGCTTCCGTCCGGTTGCAGCACCCAGCACCTGGTGCGTGGGTCGAGGGCCGAGTCGAAGATGTCGCCGAGCTCTGCGGTCAGTCGATCGTCGCGCACCTGCACCATCACCTCGATGCGTCGATCGAGATTGCGGTGCATCATGTCGGCGCTACCGATCCAGTACTCGTCCTGCGCACCGAAGTGGAATATGCGCGAGTGCTCGAGGAACTGGCCGAGGATCGACCGGACATGGATGTTGTCGCTGACACCGGGCATGCCCGGACGCAACGCACAGATCCCTCGTACGACGATCTCGACCGGCACGCCCGCCTGAGACGCGCGATAGAGGGCGTCGATCACCTGCTCGTCGACAAGTGCGTTGGCCTTCAGACGAACCCGAGCATTCGGGTCGCCGTCGCGCTTGAGCTCGATCTCGCGGTTGATGCGCTCGATGATGCCGGAGCGGATGCCCGTGGGGGCCACCAGGATGTTGCGGTACTCACGCTTGCGGGAGTACCCGGTCAGTGTGTTGAACAGATCTGTCAGATCGGCACCGATGTCGGGTGCGGCAGTGAGCAATCCGACGTCTTCGTAGAGCCGGGCGGTCTTCGGGTTGTAGTTGCCGGTCCCGATGTGGCAGTAGCGTCTGATCGACGACCCTTCACGACGGACCACGAGGCATGTCTTGCAATGTGTCTTGAGTCCGACGAGACCGTAGACGACGTGCACGCCCGCCTGCTCGAGCTGACGCGCCCACTTGATGTTGGCCTGCTCGTCGAACCTCGCCTTGATCTCGACGAGTGCGACGACCTGCTTGCCAGCCTCGGCGGCATCGATGAGGGCGTTGACGATCGGGGAGTCGCCCGACGTGCGATAGAGGGTCTGCTTGATCGCGAGCACCTGCGGGTCGGCGGCGGCCTGCTCGATGAAACGCTGGACACTCGTCGAGAACGAGTCGTACGGATGGTGCACGAGCACATCGCCCTCGCGCAGCGTCGAGAACACGCTTTTCGGGGTCTCGCGTTCGCCGAATGCGGGGTGCGTTGCGGGGATGAATGGTCGGTCTTTGAGTTGAGGGCGGTCGAGGGAACCGATCTCGAACAGAGAAGACAGATCGAGCAGCCCCGGAACCTGGATCACGTCAGCGGGATTGACGTCGAGTTCGCGCAGCAGCAGTTCGAGCATGTGCTCGGTCATGTCGTCGGCGACCTCGAGACGCACCGGTGACCCGAAACGGCGACGCGCGAGTTCGCGTTCGAGCGCCTGCAACAGATCCTCGTCGCGATCCTCCTCGACCTCGAAATCCGCGTTGCGCGTGATACGGAACGCATGGTGTTCGACGATCTCCATGCCGGGGAACAGGTGTCCGAGGTTGGCGGCGATCAGGGTTTCCATCGGCAGGAAGATCGCTGTGCGGTGTCCCTTGTCGTCGGTCTCGCCTGTCGGGGGCATGAGCTGATCGACGCGCACGAAACGATTCACGTTGTCGGGCACCTTGACCCGGGCGAAGTGCTCGCCACCCTCGCCGGCATCACGCACGGTGACCGCGAGATTGAGGCTCAGTCCGCTGATGTACGGGAACGGGTGCGCCGGGTCGACGGCGAGCGGCGTCAGTACCGGGAAGACGTCCTCGTGGAAGTACTCGACCATCCGGGTCTTCTGGGCGTCGTTGAGATCCGACCACCCGACGACGTAGATTCCGTTGTCCGCCAACGCCGGACGTACTGAATCAAGGAATACCCTGGCGTGTCGATCTGCGAGGGTCTGGGTGCGGCCCGCGATACGCAGCAACTGCTCCCGCGGAGACAAACCGTCGGCAGACCGTACCGAGAGTCCGGTCTCGTCGCGTCGCTTCAGTCCTGCAACGCGGACCATGAAGAACTCGTCGAGGTTCGACGCGAAGATGGCAAGGAACTTGGCCCGCTCGAGAAGCGGGATCGACGTGTCCTCGGCGAGCGAGAGCACACGCGAATTGAAGTCGAGCCAACTCAGTTCTCGATTGAGATACCGGTCCTCGGGAAGATCGGCGGATTCGCCCGGTTCGAGAGTTGCCGCGGGCGGCGCACCGGGAATCGCACTGATCGGCTGCGTGGTGACCTTGGTGGTCGCAGTGTCGTCGGCTGTGCTCACGGTTCAATCATGACGCATCCGACTGATCGCCGACACCGCTGGCCGTCGAGTGGGAGGTCAGAGATCTCCGAGTACCGACAGCGTGCGATCGCCGACGCCGAGTCGGATGGCCGCGGTGAGATCACTCACGGTGTCGACGTCGGTTCGTATGTCCGGCCACAGGTGATGATCGGGGTCGAGTTCGGCGATCCCCGCTGCGCGGTGCGCCGCAGCTGAATCGGGGCCGAAACACGGCGCATCGCTGTTCGATGCTCTGCGCAGGAGAAGCGACGTCCCGGTTCCGGCGCGGTCGGTGACCATCGACTCGCCCTGTGCCGCGGCAGCGGAGACGATCTGACGAAGGCTCTGTGGCTCGGCAGCCGGCAGATCGGCCTGGATCATCAGAATCCACCGGCGATCCGGCCACAGCCGACGAGCAGTTGACGCCCCGAGTGCGTACGCGGCGTTCAGGCCGCCGGTGCCATCGGTGGATTCGGACACCACCTGCGCGGCCAGGCCGTACGCGGTCGCGCGAACCCTGTCGTCCGGAGTCACGACGACGACGTCTCCCACGCCTGCGTCGTGCAGCGCACCGATCGTGTCGGCGAGCATGGCGAGCACGAATGCACCCGGGTCGGCCTTGAGGCGGTCCCGTTGAACAGGGGAGAGGACGCCTGCCGCATCGTGTACCGCGGCGTGCGGTGGGGAGTCCACGTGCACCGCAAGGTCGTCGGGCTCGTCGTGCAACGTGGCGACGAGCCGCGACTTGGCGTCGCCGAGATGCTTGACAGCGAGGACGGCAGC
Organism: Gordonia otitidis NBRC 100426; assembly: GCF_000248075.1. Taxonomy (GTDB): domain Bacteria; phylum Actinomycetota; class Actinomycetes; order Mycobacteriales; family Mycobacteriaceae; genus Gordonia; species Gordonia otitidis. Next base: position 26,423 of record NZ_BAFB01000121.1, read on the forward strand.
CATGTTGTCGAGAACGTAGTGGCCGGCCGCGTCGGAAGCGTGCTCGATGTCGTTCGCGGGCGCAGCGGCGTCGGCGGGCACACGCCGTCGCTCACCGGACTGACCGCGTAGACACGAGAGGGTCATCTACACATGATGACCCATGGGCGTGCGCGAGGTGATCGCGCCGCATGATCGCGAATCGGTCGGGCGGGCATCGTCGGCGGTCTACCCTGAGTCGAAGCGACGTCTGGTGATGAGGAGAGTTGTGCGGACGGTAGTGATGGGCGCCGGTTCATGGGGCACGGCGACGGCAAAGGTACTCAGCGACGCGGGAACCGACACCACGTTGTGGTGCCGACGAAGTGAGCTCGCCGAACGGATCAACGCATCACATACGAATGCCGACTATCTGGCCGGTATCACCTTGCCGTCGAATCTCACCGCGTCGAGCGACGTGGCCGAAGTCCTGACCGACGCCGAGCTCGTCGTGTGTGCGGTGCCCGCACAATCGCTGCGGGACAATCTCGCCGACTGGCGGCCGTACCTGCGTGACGACGCCACCCTCGTCTCGCTCGCCAAGGGGATCGAGACGTCGACACTCATGCGGATGAGTGAGGTGATCGCAGAGGTCGCCGAGATCCCGTCCCAACAGATCGCGGTGCTCACCGGGCCCAACCTCGCGCGCGAGGTCGCCGAGGGACAGCCCGCGGCGACGGTGATCGCATGCACGGACATCGCGCGTGCCGAACAACTCCAGCAGACCTTCAACACCGGCTACTTCCGGCCGTACACCAACACCGATGTGATCGGTTGTGAGATCGGTGGCGCGGTCAAGAACGTCATCGCGCTCGCCTGCGGCATGGCCAGCGGTGTGGGATTCGGGCAGAACACACTCGCGACCATCATCACGCGGGGACTCGCCGAGACCATCCGGCTGTCGAGTGCTGTCGGCGGGCAGATCGAGACTCTCGCCGGTCTCGCGGGCATCGGGGACCTCGTCGCAACGTGCTCGTCACCGCTGTCGCGCAATCGCACCTTCGGTGCACACCTCGGACAGGGCGCGACGATGGAGGAAGCGCAGGAGGCCGCTTCCGGCCAGGTCGCCGAAGGCGTGAAGTCGTGCATGTCGGTCACTGCTCTTGCCGAGAAGTATCAGGTCTCCATGCCGCTGACCGATGCGGTGAACAACGTCTGTCATGCGGGAATGCCTGTGGCAGAGGCGGTCAGTTCGCTACTCGGACGCAAGACCAAGCCGGAGTTCCACCGCGGCGAGGTCTGATCCATCCGACGCCGCGCGGTGCAGACAACCGCTGTCGCAGAATGTCGCCGGGTCGTGATGGCGCCGGGTCGCGCCGCCGGTGGAAAGCGATTGCCGCTCAGCCGAAGTCGAGTGGGCCCCTGGGCAAGGTGCGTTCGATGGTGGCCGACACGTCGGTGATCGGCCCGTTGCCTGCGTTCACCGGAACCCAGAGCGCGACGTACGGACGATGATCGACACACACGAATGCCTGTCCGGATCCCTCGATCGAATCGGTGATGAACCATTGCACGGGATTGACCACCTGCAGGTTGCTGGTAGGAGAGAGTTCCGACGGGCGTGAGACGCCACATCGCACGATCACAGGGTCGCCCTCCGTGGTCGAGCGCCACGTGGCCTGGGTGCCCGACACCTCCTTGTCGCCGTATCCCTCGAAGGTCTGCGGGAGCGCAGCGAGGAACCTCGGGCATTCGGCAGGCGTCGACGAGTCCGCGGCGTAGGACTCGACGGGCGTCGAATCGGTCTGCTCGGGACGCAACGCCGCGAAAACGATGAAGCCGACGATCACCATGACGGGAATCGTCACCAGTGTCGCGATCAGTGCTGGATTCAGCCGCGGGCCGGAGCCGCCGTAGCGCGCATGGGAGGCATCGTCGGGATCGGAGGTGACCCCCGCATCCGACTCGAGATCAGCACCGGGCTCGGGGTCGGCACCGGGCTCGAGGTCGGCGTCGGGTGCGCGATGCTCGCCGCTGTCGTCGGGATCGTCGGGTCCGGAGGAAGTCACGACGACAACCCTAGGACATCACCTCGGCGACAAAACATCACCTCGGAGCCGATCTACGACGCCACCGCAGTGACCAGTGTCAGCGTGCGGCGTTCACCACCGGGCAGGTCAACGTGCGGGTGATTCCGTCGACCTTCTGGATCTGTGGCACGACATCGTCGGTCAGGTGGCCGGCATCGGTGGCTTCGACCCGCACGATCACGTCGTAGGGCCCGCTGACCTCCTCGGACGAGGCGACCCCGGAGATCTCTGCGATCGTCGCAGCCGCCAGTGCAGCTCGTCCGACCTCCGTCTGGATCAGTATGTATGCCTGAACCACGGCCATCCTCTCGTATCCACTGTGCCGTCGGCCCCGGGCTCGGGGAGCGGCGAAACGACGCCACGACGAGCGCCGCGGACATCTGGCCCCCGGTCTCCCGGAAGCCTCTTCACGCGCCGAACCGCCACGCGAAGTCAATACACTGTGGAGATATTGTCACCACAACCCCGCGAGAGCGCGAACCGAAACCAATAACCGTTGAGCCGACGAGGAGTTGACTGTGGCAGGTGGCGACGAGAACGCCACGACATCCGAACCAGCGTTCACCGTCGACACGACGGTCGGTGACCTCGGCGAGCGGGCCCTCATCTCGGTGTTCACCTCCGCAGCATCAACGGGTACCGATCGCGACATCGTCATCGGATCGGGCGACGACGCCGCCGTTTTCGATGCCGGTGGTCCCACCGTGATCAGCACCGACACCGCCGTCGAACGCCGCCACTTCCGCTTCGACTGGTCGACGCCCGACCAGATCGGCGAACGCGCCGTGATCCAGAGTGCTGCCGACATCGCGGCCATGGGAGCGCGAACCGTCGGAGTCGTCGTATCCATCGCATGCCCCGTGACGACACGAGCGTCGACGGTGTCGGGAATCAACGACGGCGTCGTCGCGGCGACGCACCGCCTCGGCGGACGTGTACTCGGTGGTGATCTCGTCGCCGCCGACCAGGTGGTCCTGACCGTCACCTCGGTGGGCGCACTCGACGGCCTCGCTCCCGTCGCACTGACCGGCGCACAGGTCGGCGACGTGTTGGCCGTCAGCGGACCCCTCGGCGGGGCAGCAGCCGGACTCGCGGTCCTACTCGCCGCAGAATCGACAACAGAGCACGGTGCCCGATTGCGTGCAGAGCACGGTGCCCGATTGCGTGCAGAGCACGGTGCCGTCGTGGATGCCTACCGCCTGCCGACTCCCGACCTGTCGGCCGGGGCGCAGGCTGCGCGTGCCGGCGCGCACGCCATGACAGACGTCTCGGACGGCCTCATCGAGGAACTCACCACCATGTCGCAGGCGTCGAAAGTCGCGCTGGCAGTCGACGGTTCGCGAGTGCCTCGAACAGCGGCGACGACCCGCGCAGCAGATGCGCTCGGCGAGGACGCCGACATCTGGGCTCTCACCGGTGGCGAGGACCACCAGTTGCTCGCCGCCTTCGCGCCAGCCGATGTTCCGCAGGGCTGGACGGTGATCGGGAGCGTCGAAGCCCGCACGGCCGAGCGCGCGGAGGTGTCCGTCGACGGCGCCGATACGCGCGGACTGCGTGGGTGGCAGTCCTTCGGACGCCAGTAGACGGCCGCCGCGAGCTCGATGATTAGATCGACTCATGGCCATCTACGCGCTCGACGACCGCGAACCCGTCCTCGGCGAGGACGTGTACATCCACCCGGACGCAACGGTGATCGGTGCGGTCACGCTCGCCGACGGAGCCTCCGTGTGGCCCGGAGCAGTGCTGCGCGGCGACTACGGGACCATCACCATCGGGTCGCGCACCAACATTCAGGACGGGACGGTCATCCACTGCACACCCATTCATCCGACCGTCATCGGTGCCGGTTGCGTTGTCGGCCACAATGCGCACATCGAGGGGGCGACGATTGGTGACAACTGTCTGATCGCGTCGGGATCGGTCGTTCTCAACGGCTCGTCGATCGGTGACGGTGCGGTCGTCGGGGCGGGCGCTGTTGTGCCGTTCGGATTCTCGGTGCCCTCGCGGGCGATGGCGCTCGGCGTTCCCGCCCGTGTCCGGGAGGGCTTCGAGGTGGCCGCCGATCATGTCGACATGAACGTCGAAATGTACTACCAGAATGCCCTGCACTACCGATCGAAGCTCAGGAGACTCGACTGATCATGGCCGCACAACCGTTGAGCGAACTCGTCGACCCGGGCTGGGCACAGGCGCTCGCGCCGGTCGAAGACGTCATCGCGCAGATGGGCCAGTTCCTCCGTGAGGAGAACGCCGCCGGTCGCGGTTATCTCCCGGCGGGACGAAACGTGTTGCGCGCGTTCACGCAACCGTTCGACGACGTCCGCGTCCTCATCGTCGGGCAGGATCCCTATCCGACGCCCGGACACGCAGTGGGGCTGAGTTTCTCTGTGGCAGCCGATGTGTCGCCCATTCCGCGGTCCCTGGCCAACATCTATACCGAGTACTGTGCCGACCTCGGCTATCCCAAGCCCGCCAACGGCGATCTGACCCCGTGGGCGACATCGGGTGTGCTGTTGCTCAACAGAGTGCTGACCGTCGCACCCGGACAGCCCGCGTCGCACCGTCGTAAGGGCTGGGAAACGGTGACAGAGTGTGCGATCAAGGCACTTGTGTCCCGGGACGAACCGCTCGTGGCGATTCTGTGGGGGCGCGACGCAGCAGACCTACAGCAGTGGATGCCCGACGTCCCCGCGATCGTGTCGCCGCATCCGTCTCCATTGTCGGCGAGTCGGGGATTCTTCGGCTCGCGTCCGTTCAGTCGTGCCAACAGCGAACTCGAGGATCTCGGGGGCGAACCGGTCGATTGGCGCCTGCCCTCCTGACGCCGACGTCGAGAGCACGGATCTGGGAGTCCGCGCTCAGCGGACGAACCGCCGGTGCTCGGCACCGGTGCGCTCCTGCCAGCCCGCACGCTCGAGTTCCGGAACGTCGTCGTCATCGATCGGGTACCCGAGGCACAGGTACGCCGTGAGCCTCCAAGAGCCGGGGACCTCGAGATCGTCTGCCACGGAGCCTGCATCGAGGATCGACACCCACCCCACGCCCACGCTGCGCGCACGGGCCGCGAGCCACAGCGTCGCGACGGCTGTGACCGTCGAATAGTCGAGCGTCTCGGGCATGCTCCGGTTGCCGAGTCCATGACCTTGGTCGCTTCCATGGTCGGTGAAGACGGCGAGTTGGACCGGGGCGTCGTCGAGTCCGGAGAGTTTGAGGCGTGCGTACGACCGTGCGCGTTCGCCCGAATAGCCCTCGAGCGCCTCCGCGTTGCACGTCGAGAAGTTGCCGCGGACCCGGGCGCGCGCCTCGGGTGAGTCGACGCGCACCCACCGCCACGGCTGACTGTTGCCCACCGACGGCGCGAGTTCGGCCCGCGCGATCAACTCGTCGAGCAGGTGCGGAGCAAGCGGATCGGTTCGGAAATGTCGGACGTCACGGCGCCACACCAGCAATGTGTCGAGCTCGGCGACGAACGAGTCGTCGAATCCCGTCACTGATCGCGTGCGGTCGCGAAGTCGGGAGCGCGTTTCCCGACGAAAGCGTCGACGCCCTCGATCCCTTCCCGCGTGCCGCTGTTCGTCGAGATCGCATGCGCTTCGGCGGCGAGTTGATCTCGCAGCGTCGCGGTGGCCGACCGGGACAGCAGCGACCGGGTCGCCGACAGACCAGCACGCGGGCCCGCAGCCAGGGTGCGGGCGATCTGTGTGGCTGTGGCCTCGACCTCTGCATCGTCATCGACAAGACGCGAGAGAATGCCCCACGCGAGTGCCTCGTCGGCGTTGACAACGCGGTCCGTGAGGATGATGTCACGTGCTCGGGCTGCGCCGACGGCGCGCGGCAACGTCCAGGTCATGCCGCCGTCGGGGGAGAGGCCGATTCCGGTGTAGGCCGGCCGCAGCTTGGTCGAGGGCCCGCCGACCGCGATGTCGGCGTGCAGCACGACGCTCAGTCCGGCTCCGGCGGCCCATCCCCGCACACCGGCGACGACGGGACGGTCAGCGTCGAGGAGTGCGGTGACGAAATCATGGAAGGAGTCGGCGAGAGCCCTGATGAAGGTGGGTCGGTGCTGTGCCGACGCGAAATCGCGGACATTGCCGCCGGCACAGAAATTACGACCGGCGCCGAGTATCAGAATCGCACCGATCTCGCGTTCGCCGCGCGCGATCTCGCGGAGCGCTGCGGTTGCGAGAGTCAGGGCGGAGCCGTCGAGCGCTGATCCCTTGTCGGGATCGGAGATACGGAGAACCAGGACGTCTCCGTCCTGTGTCACAGGCGAGTCTGCGGGGAAGGTTGTGGTCGAGGTCATGCCCGACACCCTAACCCGCAGATGCAGACAACCCGACCCCGGGGCCGAGCGTTCGCTCGGTCGGGGTCGGGTTGTCTGATTTCTCGCTGTCAGGCGAGAGTGGTCTTACCGGCCTTCAGGCAGGAGGTGCAGACGTTCTTGCGCTTGCGGTTGCCCGGGGCCACCTCGACGCGAACCGACTGGATGTTGGGATTCCAGCGGCGATTGGTACGGCGGTGCGAGTGCGAAACGGACTTGCCGAAGCCCGGACCCTTGCCGCAGACGTCACAGACGGCAGCCATTGTCGAACTCCCTTGATAGATGGAATGGTCTTTGCGGTTACGCCAGCCCCTGCTCGCGGAAAGCACATCGGCGTCCACAGCGGCGGCAAGGCAACCCTGCAAGGATAACCGGGCCGGTGCGTCAGCGCCAAATCCTCGCCGGAGATGCGCGGATCGGTGGCAGGTGCGAGTGCACGACTCACGCCGAGAGTCCCCGTGTCGGGCGCTCCGAGTAATCTCTCACACATCCTGGGCAACGGGTGTCGTGGGACGTGACAGTCCCGCGAACGCCGCTGGGCGCGCGCAGCGTGTGTTCCCCGGCGAGGAAGGAGGACGCATGTCGACCGACGGCGGTCTCATCCGCGTGATGAATCCGCAGGTTCTTCGCGACTGGGCCCAAGAATGTGTGGTCCGCCTCGATGAACTGCGCGGCGAGATCAACGATCTCAATGTTTTCCCCATCCCGGATTCCGACACCGGCAGCAACATGCTGTTCACCATGCGGTGTGCCGCCGACGCCGCGCGGGAACTGCCCGCCGACGCCGACGCCGCCGCGGTGACGCGCGCGATGGCCGAGGGAGCCGTGGCGAACGCACGCGGCAACTCCGGGGTCATCATGTCGCAGATTCTGGTCGGCCTCGCTGACGCGGTGGAGATCGCGGCGCCCGATGGTCTGCTTACGTTCTCCCAACTCGCCGTCTCCGGTCTGCGACAGGGATCGCTGGCGGCCACGCGGGCAGTGAGTGACCCGCGAGAGGGCACGGTCCTCACCCTGATTGCGATCGCCGCGGAGTCGGCGGCCCGTCACGCCGACGAGCGTGCGCCCGACCAGGCGCGGGCGATTGCCGACGACGTGGCAGACGGATTGGAACGCACACCCGAACAGTTACCCGAGTTGGCGTCGGCAGGAGTGGTCGACGCGGGCGGGCGTGGGTTCCTCGCGATCCTCGACGCGATGGTCGGTGTGCTGACCGGGGTCACGCAGCGACGTCGGCGCTACCGCGGAATCCTCACCGGCGGGGGTCAGCCCGGCCACCCCGTAAACGAGACGTGCGACGGCCCCGGCGACATGGACTTCGAGGTGATGTACCTACTCACCGGTGCCGCGGGTGAGAGTATCGCGGCGCTGCGCAGCCGACTCGACGAACTCGGCGACGCCGTCGTGATCGTCGGCGACAGCTCCGCCTCCGGCGAGCGCTTCTCGGTACACGTCCACACCTGCGAGCCGGGAGCGGCGGTCGAGGCCGCGATCGGGCTCGGTCAGGTATCCGACATCCGGATCTCCTGCTTCGCACTCGATGCTATTCGTGCGCAAGCCGATTCGATGGAGCCGCCACCTCGGCACCGACGCGCCGTCGTCGCCGTCGTGCGCGGCGACGGTGCGGCCGAACTGTTTTCCGACGCCGGTGCCGCGGTGGTGCGTGCCGACGAGGGGGTGACGCCCGAGGCGCTCGCCGCGGCGATCCGCGCCACCGACTCGGCGCACGTCGTGGTCATGGCCAACGGCTCGTTGACATCTCAGGACCTCGTCAGCGTCGCCACGGAGGTCCGGTCGGCGCAACGATCGGTGATCTCGCTGCCGACGTCGTCGATGGCCCAGTGCCTGGCAGCCTTGGCGGTCCACGATCCCGCGGAGTCCGCCGACGCCGATGCCTACGCGATGGCGGAGGCGGCGGCGGGGGCGCGCTGGGGGTCGCTGCTGCTGGCCGACGAGCGGATGATCACGTTGGCCGGCACATGCGATGTCGGAGATGTGCTGGGACTCATCGGTTCCGATGTGCTTGTGATCGCCCAGGATCAGACCGCGGCTGCGGTGTCGCTGGTCGATCTGATGCTGGCGACCGGCGGTGAGATGGTCACGGTACTGGCGGGATCGGAGGTCGACCGAGCGGCGCTGACCGCGCTGGAGGCACAGATCCGGAGGGCCTATCCCGGCGTCGAACTCGCTGTCTACGAGACCGGACAACACGACGATCTGATGCAGGTGGGTATCGAGTAGTGGTCGTCGCATCCGACTCGCTGACCGACGTGTTGAGCCCCGCGAGGGCGACGGGCCTTGCCTCGCTGGGGCTTTCGACGGTCGGCGAACTCCTGCGCTACGCGCCTCGTCGTTACCTCGTGCACGGGCAGTCGTCGGAGGAGCAGGCACTCAACGACGGTGAGTGGATCACCGTCGTCGGGCGCATCACACGCGCCGACCTGATCCGCATGAAGAAGCGCAACGGGCAGTTCCTCAAGGTCACCGTCGACGACGGCAGTCGTACATACGAGGTCAGCTTCTTCAACCCGCGCTTCATCAAGAACGCGCTCAGACCGGGAACGCGCCTCATGGTGGCCGGCACCGTCAAGTTCTTCCGCAATCAGCCGCAGCTGTCGCATCCCGAGTGGATGGTGCTGCCCGACGGCGACGTCGAACTCGATCGGGTCGTCGGATCCGCCATGCTCGCCGAGATGTACCAGGCCGAGGCGGAGATCACCGGTGAGCAGCGCAGCCCGGGTGCGCACTCTGCCGACCTCGCGGCCGCGTTCGAGAGAGCGATCGTGCCGCTCTATCCCGCCAACCGCGAGATCCAGACGTGGGACATCTGGGCGTCGGTCCGACAGGTTCTCGACGACGTGGAGTCGTTCGTCGATCCGCTGTCCGAGGACGAGCGCGTCGCGCGTGGACTGATGCCGCTCGACACCGCGATCCGCGCGATCCACCTGCCGGAGTCCGACGACGAGATCGCCGCCGCGAACCGGCGCCTGAAGTTCGACGAGGCGCTGGCGATACAGACGGTTCTCGCGCAACGGCGCCTCGCCGGGCGGGCGGAGGCCGCACCCGCATGTCCGCATGTGGAGGGCGGACTGGAAGACAGGCTGCGCCAACGGCTTCCGTTCACACTCACTGATGGCCAACAACTCGTGCTCGCGGAGATCGCAGACGATCTCGGGCGAGCCACCCCGATGAGCAGACTGCTGCAGGGTGAGGTCGGCTCGGGTAAGACGCTCGTGTCGCTGCTGGCGATGCTGCGCGTCGTCGACAACGGGCATCAGTGCGCGATCCTCGCCCCGACGGAAGTTCTCGCCGCGCAGCACCTCCGCACCATCACGTCGATGCTCGGCGATCTGGGCATGGCGGGCGAACTCGGTGCCGCCGACCGTGCGACGAGCGTGGTGTTGCTGACCGGCTCGATGAAGACCAAGGGCAAACGGCAAACGCTCCTCGACGTCGTGACCGGCCAGGCGGGCATCGTGGTCGGCACGCACGCGCTGCTCGAGGAGAAGGTCGAGTTCTTCGACCTGGGCATGGTCGTCGTCGACGAACAGCACAGATTCGGGGTGGAGCAACGGGATGTGCTGCGCGGGCGTGGTCGTGACCACCTCATGCCGCACTTTCTGGTGATGACTGCCACGCCCATACCGCGGACGGTGGCCATGACGGCCTTCGGCGATCTCGACACCTCTGTTCTCGCCGAGCTGCCCAGGGGACGTCAGCCGATCACCACAACCGTCGTGCCGACCGGGAAACCGCAGTGGATCGAGCGTGCGTGGGGTCGCGCAGCGGAAGAGATCGAGGCGGGTCGTCAGGTCTACATCGTCTGCTCACGCATCGGCGACGTCGAGCCGGTCGGGGCTAAGAGCGCGTCCCGGAAGGGCGACGCCGACGACGAGGCGATCGCACAACAGCAGACGACATCGGTGCTCGACCTCTACGACGAACTGCTTGCCGGGCCACTCGGCGACCACCGCATCGCGATCCTGCACGGCGGGCTTCCGGCGGACGAGAAGAACGAGGTGATGGATGCGTTCGGGCGCGGCGAGATCGACGCCATCGTGTCGACGACCGTGATCGAGGTCGGCGTCGACGTCCCGAACGCCTCGATGATGATCATCGTCGACGCCGAGCGATTCGGTGTGAGTCAGCTCCACCAGCTTCGCGGTCGTGTCGGCCGTGGCGGCCATCCCGGTCTGTGTCTGCTGATGACGTCGGCGAAGCCGGTCTCGCAGGCGATGGAGCGCCTGCGAGCGGTCGAGGCGTCGACGGACGGTTTCGAACTCGCGCGCGTCGACCTGGTGCAGCGCCGCGAGGGCGATCTGCTCGGCTCGCTGCAGTCGGGAGGGGTGTCGTCACTGCGTCATCTCTCGCTACTCGACGACGTCGACGTGATCGCCGATGCCCGCGAACTCGCCGAGTCCGTTGTGGCATCCGACCTCCCACTGGCCGATCACCGACCACTCGCCGACCTCGTCGACTCGATCCTCGTGCCGAACAAGGTCCGCTACCTCGACAAGTCCTGACCCGGGCTCGGCTGCGCACCTCCGAACCGCCAAACGCCGCCCGCACCCGCAAACGCTGCTCGAACCCGCAAACGCGGCTGGTGTACCGACCGCGTCCACCGGATCGAGCCGCGTCTGCGACGACCCGTCAGATAGGGGAACCGCCGACGGCCCCGCAGCGTCGAAGATGGCGTGAATCCTGTTGTCGCGGTGCCGCTGTACCGACTGCGAATGCGCTATCGGCACGCCCGGCGAGACGCGCAGTGGCCGGCGCGTCGGTGGGCCATCACCGCGGGGTGCGTACTGACCGCCGTCGTCGTGGCCGCCGGTGTGTACCGGGACCTACCGCGCACCCGCGTGGGGCAGTGGCATCCGGGTGCCCAGCAGGCATTGCACGCACTCGCCTCGGTGACGATCGTCGCAGCACGGTCCGGGAGAGATGACTACGAACGGTCGGCGTTCGGGCCGCCGTGGACGGACGACACCGGTGTCGTCGGGGGCGGAAATGGTTGCGACACCAGAAATGACGTCCTCGCGCGTGATCTCGGCGACGTTCGTGTCGGTCCGGTCACCTCGTGTCCGCGTGCGGTGCTCGCCGGCGAATTGCGCAGCCCGTACACCGGCGAAACGGTGGTCTTCCGGCGTGACCGCAACGCAACCGCGGTGCAGATCGACCACATCGTGCCGCTCGCTTTCGCCTGGGACATGGGTGCGTTCGGATGGTCGGCCGCGCGTCGCGCCGATCTCGCCAACGATCCGGCCAATCTCGTCGCTGTCGACGCGGCGTCGAATCAGGACAAGAGCGACAGCGAACCCGGCCGCTGGTTGCCACCCAACAAAGGCTTCCACTGCCAGTACGCGATCGAGTTCGTCGTCGTCACACGCGCATACGGACTGATGATCGACGCCGCCTCGCGCGAGGTGCTCGCCCGCGTGTTGCGCCGGTGCTGACCACCACGACCGCTCGACAGGCGGCTTGGGCGGGCGTGACGCTGCGACGTAGTCTGGAGAGGATGTCCGCAGCTGCGGCGTCGGCCGACCCGGCTGTCGTCGTCCGAGTGGTCCCGCCACGGCTCACGATGCGATCGTCTGCCGTGTACGCGAAACAGAGGAATTCATGAGTGCACCCACAGTGGCCGGAACCGAGGCCACGACCGGAGTCGACGTCGCGCAGATCGTGGACGCGCAGGCCCGAGCTGCGCGCACGGCGTCGCGGACGCTGGCTGGGCTCAACACCGCAGCCAAGAACGCAACACTGCTGGCCGCTGCGGACGCTGTCGACGCACACACCGAGTCGATCCTCTCGGCCAACGCCGACGACGTGGCACGCGCGAAGGCCGCGGGCACCGAGGTGAGCCTGATCGACCGGCTCCGGCTGACTGCGGAGCGTGTCGCGGGCATCGCCGACGGGCTGCGTCAGGTTGCGACACTGCCGGATCCGATCGGTGAGGTCATCGCGGGCAAGACGCTGCCCAACGGTCTGCGGCTGCGGCAGGTGCGCGCGCCGCTCGGCGTGGTCGGCATCGTCTACGAGGCGCGGCCGAACGTGACGGTCGACGCCTTCGGTATCGCATTCAAGTCGGGAAACGCGGTGTTGCTGCGCGGATCGTCGTCGGCGGCGTCGTCGAACGCCGAGCTCGTCCGGATTCTGCGTGATGTGGTCGCCGGCGCGGGATTGCCCGCCGATGTGGTGTCGTTGTTGCCCAGCGAGGATCGGTCGAGTGTCACGGCTCTGATCACGGCGCGTGGCTTGGTCGATGTCGTCATCCCGCGCGGCGGTGCCGGGCTGATCAGCGCGGTCGTCGCCAACGCGACGGTCCCGACGATCGAGACCGGAACCGGCAACTGCCATGTCTACGTGCACGCCCTCGCCGATGTCGACGTCGCGACCCGCATCATCCTCAACGCCAAGACGCGGCGGCCGAGCGTGTGCAACGCGGCCGAAACCGTTCTCGTCGACAAGGCCATTGCCGCGGAGGCACTTCCCAAGATCAGTCAGGCCCTGCAGTCGCAGGGAGTGGTGATCCACGGTGACGAGCCCGAGATGGAAGCGGCCACCGAGGCCGACTGGTCCGACGAATATCTGTCGATGGACATCGCGATGAAGGTCGTCGACGGCCTCGACGCAGCGGTCGCACACATCGACACCTACGGAACCGGGCACACCGAGGCCATCGTCACCACCGACCTCGCTGCCGCGGAGGAGTTCACCAACCGGGTCGACGCCGCGGCCGTCATGGTCAACGCGTCGACCGCGTTCACCGACGGCGAGCAGTTCGGGTTCGGCGCGGAGATCGGTATCTCCACCCAGAAACTGCACGCGCGCGGACCGATGGGCTTGCCCGAACTCACCTCCACCAAGTGGATCGTGTGGGGCGACGGGCAGATCCGGCCCGCATGATGAGCAGTTCGCACTCGCCGCAGAGCCCCTCGGCCACCGAAGCCGCCCCCATCGTCCCGTCGTTTGCCGCGGTGCCCGACGTCGTGACCGCGCTGCGCGCCACGGGGTACCTCGCCGACGACGCGACCGCGACGTCGACGTTCCTCGCCGACCGTCTCGGCAAACCGCTGCTCGTGGAAGGCCCTGCGGGAGTGGGTAAGACCGAACTCGCGCGTGCCATCGCGGCAGCCACCGATGCAGAGCTCGTCCGCCTACAGTGCTACGAGGGCATCGACGAGGCGCGCGCGCTCTACGAGTGGAACCACGCGAAGCAGATCCTGCACATCCAGGCCACCGGCACCCGGGACTGGGCCGAGGCGAAGACAGACATCTTCTCCGAGGAGTTCCTGCTGCCTCGCCCCCTGTTGACGGCCATCTCGCGCGACGACCCGACGGTTCTGCTGATCGATGAGGTCGACAAGGCAGATGTCGACGTCGAAGGACTGCTGTTGGAGGTACTCAGCGACTTCGCGGTCACCATCCCCGAGATGGGGACCGTCGTGGCCTCACGTCGGCCGATCGTGATCCTGACGTCGAATGCGACGCGGGAGTTGTCCGAGGCGCTCAAACGACGCTGTCTCTACCTCTACATCGACTTCCCCGACGCCGCACGGGAGAAGGAGATCCTGTCGTCGCGGGTGCCGAACCTACCGGATGCGCTCGCGTCCGAGCTCGTGCGCATCGTCGGTGTGCTGCGCACCCTCGACATCCGCAAGAAGCCGTCGGTCGCCGAGACCATCGACTGGGCCAACACCCTGCTCGCGCTGGGCGCGGGGGAGGAGCGAGGACTGGGTGGGCGCCTCGACGAGGGCCTCATCGCACGCACCCTCGGTGTGGTCCTCAAACACCGCCCCGACCTGAAACTGGCCGTCAAAGAACTCAAGCTGGGCTGATGTCACGGGCCGATCGGGGCAACGCTGCCGCCACGACGCCATCAGTGCCACTTGTCGCGCATCTGACCGACTTCGTCGACGCGCTGCGGCGACGGGGGATAGCTGTCGGCCCGTCGGCACTGATCGACGCGGCGCGTGCCATGGAGGTCCTCGATCTACTCGATCGCAGCAGTCTGCGTGAAGGGCTCGCGGCGACGCTCGTTGACGACCACATGCACCGCCCAGCGTTCGATCGCCTCTTCGACCTCTGGTTCCCGGTCGCGATCGGTGCGCGCACCGCAGACGAGGAACTGCCGCGAACAGAGTCCGGCGAGGTCGATGTGGCAGCAGTGCGCGAGATGCTCGCCGATCTGCTCGCCGACGAATCCGCGGACGCCGACGGTCGATTGTCGCGGGCGGTGGCCCAGGTGGTCGACGAGATGGGCCGCTACCAATCCAGTCGCGGAGAGGCGTATTCGGCGTATCAAGCACTGTCGAGCATCGATCCCCAGACATTGATCGCGCGGATCGCGGCCGCGATGGCGGGCGGGTCGGGAGACGACCTCAGCGTCGGCGACGATCCGACGTATCGTCGAGCCGCTCGCGAACGGGCCAACCGGCTGCGCACCGCGATCGAGGTGGAGACCCAGCGGAGAATGGCCGATCGCAACGGCCGCGACAAGGTCAGCGACTACGCGGTTCCGACGTTGCCGGAGAACATCAATTTCCTCTCCGCGGGTAAGAAGGACCTCACCGAGATCCGCCGTACCGTTGCACCGCTGGCACGGTTGTTGGCCTCACGCCTCGAGATTCGACGACGCCGCGCTCATCGGGGGGCTGTCGATGTGCGGGCGACGCTTCGCGCATCGATGTCGACGGGTGGCGTGCCCATCGAACTCAAGACCCGCAAGCCCCGCCCCGGTCGGCCCGAACTGGTGATCATCTGCGACGTATCGGGGTCTGTCTCCGGCTTCTCCCAGTTCACGCTGCAGCTCGTGTACGCCCTGCGGCAGCAGTTCGCGAAGGTTCGGGTGTTCGCCTTCGTCGACACGGTCGACGACGTGACCGAATACTTCGACGACGACGAGGGGTTCGGCGGCACCGATATCGGTGCGGCGATGCATCGCGTGCTGACTCAGGCGCGGCTGATCACGCGTGACGGGCACTCCGACTACGGACACATGCTCCGCGGGTTCGTCGATTCGTACGGCGACACCTTGACGCACCGGGGAGCGCTGCTGATTCTCGGCGATGCGCGGAACAACTACCACGACGCCGCTGAGGATTCTCTGCGCGAACTCGTCGACCGCGCCCGCCACGCCTACTGGCTCAATCCCGAGGCTCACGGCGAGTGGGGGACCGGCGATTCGGCGGCCGACGACTACGCCGAGATCATCGACATGTTCGAGTGCCGGAACGCCACCCAACTGTCAGCGGTGATCGCCGATCTGCTGCCCGTGTGACCGCTCGCGTAAACTGACGCCTCATGGCACATGACCGTCCGCGTGCGCGCCGGATCGGCGTGATGGGCGGAACGTTCGACCCCATCCACAACGGGCACCTCGTCGCCGCCAGTGAGGTCGCCGATCGCTTCTCGCTCGACGAGGTCATCTTCGTCCCGACAGGGCGTCCATGGCAGAAGCTGCCCGCGGATTTCGGCGCAGTTCCCGACCGGACCAAGCAGGTCAGTCCGCCCGAGGACCGTTACCTGATGACGGTGATCGCGACGGCGTCGAATCCCCAGTTCAGCGTGAGCCGCGTCGACATCGACCGAGCGGGCTTCACTTACACCGTCGACACACTGCGTGATCTTCGCGCAACCCTTCCCGACGCCCACCTCTACTTCATCACCGGCGCCGATGCCCTGGAGTCCATCCTGTCGTGGCAGGACTGGGAAGAACTGTTCGAACTGGCCAACTTCGTCGGCGTGAGCCGGCCGGGTTACGAGTTGAACGCCAGCCATCTCTCCACGCACCTGAGAAATCTGCCACCGGATACGCTGCACCTGATGGAGATTCCCGCCTTGGCGATCTCCTCGACGGACTGTCGGGCTCGCGCCGCCACGGGAAGACCGGTCTGGTATCTCGTGCCCGACGGAGTCGTCCAGTACATCGCCAAGCGTCGGCTCTACCGTCGGCCGCGGGTGAATTCGCCCGGAGTCTCCGCACCACTCAAGAGCGATGAGGAACTGCCCGAATCGCACGACGTGGACTCGCGCAGCGCGAGTACACCTGACACCCCACCACGTGGCGCCCACGCGCAACGCTCGAAAGGACAGATGTGACAGCAGCACCCGAGTCGCTGGCCATGGCGAAGGTGGCAGTCGCTGCCGCGCAGGACAAGGTCGCCACCGATGTCACGGTGATCGACGTGTCCGAGCAACTCGTCATCACCGACCTGTTCGTGATCGCGTCGGCCGACAACGAGCGACAGGTCAACGCCGTCACCGACGAGATCGAGGACAAGATGCGTGAAGCAGGCTACAAGCCGGTTCGCCGTGAAGGCACACGCGAAGGGCGCTGGGCGCTGCTCGACTACGTCGACATCGTGGTCCACGTCCAACATGCGGACGAGCGGGCCTACTACGCGCTCGACCGGCTGTGGCAGGACTGCCCGGTGGTCGACCTGGAGAACCGCGCGTGAGCGGAGGCCCGGACGACCACGACACCTCAGTCGAACGTCTGACCCCGGTGGTGCGCAGACTGATTCTGCTGCGGCACGGGCAGACTGAGTTCAACGCGGCCAGTCGGATGCAGGGGCAGCTCGACACCGAGCTCTCCGACCTCGGTGTGCGGCAAGCGAAGTCGGCTGCAACCGCACTCGCGCAACGCGATCCGATGCTCATCAGGTCGTCGGATCTACAACGTGCCCGAGACACCGCAGAAGCTCTCGCGGTGCTCACGGGCCTTCCGGTCGAGACAGATCCCCGGCTGCGGGAGACCCACCTCGGCGAGTGGCAGGGCATGACCCATCACGAGGTCGACGACGTCATGCCCGGAGCGCGTGCGCTCTGGCGCGACGACGCCACCTGGCGTCCGCCCGGCGGCGAGAGTCGCGTCGACGTCGCAGCCCGGGCTCTGCCTGTCGTCGACGAACTGCTGACGAGCGTCGACGGCTGGGGGAGCGGCGAGACACCGGAGGCCCCCGTCGTCCTCGTCGCCCACGGTGGGGTGATCGCGGCGATGACCGCAGCACTTCTGGAGCTCCCAATCGCCAATTGGCCGGTGTTCGGGGGTCTCGCCAACACGAGTTGGGTGCAACTGTCCGGGCACGGACTTCCCGACGAGAAGCCGCGGTGGCGGCTGGACGTGTGGAACGCGTCGGCCGAGGTGGCCGACGCGGGGGTGCAGTGACCGACGAGGCTCTCGCCGACCGGGCTGGGGCGGACGGGGCGGACGGATGTCTGCTCGTCCTGTCCGATTCGCTGGCGTACTTCGGGCCGCAGGGCGGGCTGCCCGCCGACGACGCACGTATCTGGCCGAACATCGTCGGAGCGCAGTGCGGTCTGTCCGTGCGGTTGTTCGGACGGATCGGCTGGACGAGCCGAGACGTGTGGTGGGCGATGACCCAGGATCCGAACATCTGGGCGGCTGTGCCGCACGCACGTGCGGTGATTCTGGCGTTCGGCGGGATGGACTCGCTGCCGTCGCCGCTGCCGACCGCCCTGCGTGAGCAGATCAGATACGTGCGACCGGGACGTCTACGGCAGCTCGTCCGGTCCGCCTACCAGTGGGTGCAGCCGCGTGCGTCGAGGATCGGTTGGCCCGTTGCGCTGCCTCCGGCCGTGACCGTCGAGTATCTCGCCAAGATCCTCGACGCGCTGACGCAGTTGCGCCCTGACCTGCCGATCGTCGTCTGTCTGCCGTCCACCCATCGGAGCCCCTACTACGGCTACGTGCACACCGGACGGGTCCCGACGACAGCGGCGATGCGCGCGTGGTGCGAGCGCAACGCACTCGCGTACGCCGACTTCTATCCGCCGACCCGCGACGCCTACGACAATCCGGCTGTCGAGATGAACCCCGATGGCATCCACTGGGGGTTCGGATGCCATCGAGCCGTCGCCGACGTCGTGGCGCAGCCGGTTCTGAGGGCCCTCGAGGATCCGGTTGTCCGGGACGCGCGGAGAACCCGCTAACGTAGGACTCGTGCCTGTCGTCGTCGTCACAGATTCCTCCGCACGGTTGCCCGCAGCCGTTGCCGACAGCTACGGCATCATCCAGGTTCCGCTGCACCTGACCCTCGACGGCAACGACTACCTCGAGGACGACGAGAACGTCCCCGCCGACATCGTGTCGACGCCCGGCGTGACCACGGCGGGTGCTGCACCGCACGACCTCGTGCAGGCCTACGGCGAAGCCATCGAACTCAGCAAGGGCGATGGCGTCGTCGCGGTCCACATGTCTCGAAAGCTGTCGGGCACGTGGAGCGCGGGACGGCTCGCCGCGGAAGACTATTCGGGCCAGGTCCGTGTGGTCGATTCACGCTCGGTCGGACTCGCCGTGGGATTCGTCGCGATCGCCGCGGCACAGGCAGCCCAAGACGGTGCCGATCGCGATCGCGCCTACGAAACCGCCATTCGTCAGGCTGCGACCGTCGAGTCGTTGCTGTGTGTGCAGAATCTGGACAACCTCCGCAACAGTGGACGCATCAGTGCAGCGAGCAAGATGCTCGGGTCGGCACTGTCGATCAAGCCGATCCTTCACGTCGTCGACGGCACGCTGACCCTGCGCGAACGGACACGCACCTTCTCCAAGGCGCTCGACAAGATGTCCGAAGCGGCCGTCGACTACGCCGATGGCCGTCCGGTGACGCTCGGTGTGCAGCACTGCCAAGCTCCCGCTGCCGCAGCCGATCTCGTCGTTCGACTACGCGAAAGTCTGCGCAGTGTGACGTCGAGTATCACGGTGGATCTGGGTCCGGTGCTCGGCTGTCACGTCGGTCCCGGCGCTGTCGGCGTGGTGATCGGTACCCAACTCGACCCCATCACCAGGGGGCCGTCGGTCAGCTGACGTGCTGCCGCCTCTGACCGTCCGTCGCTTCCCTCGAAGCTCTGCACGACCCGTCCGTACGAATGCACGCTCACGTGCTGTCCACAATCGGGCCCCGTTCCACAGACTCTCTCAGCGCACTCGGCTGCAC
Source organism: Gordonia otitidis NBRC 100426 (assembly GCF_000248075.1). GTDB lineage: Bacteria > Actinomycetota > Actinomycetes > Mycobacteriales > Mycobacteriaceae > Gordonia > Gordonia otitidis. The sequence continues at coordinate 45,748 of NZ_BAFB01000121.1, forward strand.
GCAGGAACGGGACTGCGGCGACCTACCGTCAGACAGTATGAGCGACAAACCAATCCGGATGACGCGCGCGTCGGCGGCGCGGGGTGGTGGCGAGCGGGGGTCGGGTCGCGGTCCCGACCGTGGACGGTCCGCGCTCGACCGGTTGTCGGTGACGGCACCCGCAACCGTGCAGGTCGACGAGGGGCGAGTCCCGAGCCCCCGTGATCGCGCGGGGTTGGCTGAGCTCGACGCCATCCCCGCAGTTGCTCCGCCGGACGTGGTCGACACCGTTGTCGACAACCCCGCGTCAGTCGGGTGGGGCGTCGACACGACACCAGGATGGCTCGCACCCGGCGATGACCGCCACCACAGATATCCCTTCGCCGCGCATGGGGACGGTGTCGACGAGGACGACGAGGACGAGGAGGACGACGCGTCACGACCGCGACGCCGATTCGCCGTCGCTCCCGCGGGTGCGATCGCTCTGATACTCGTTGGTGTGATCGCCTGTGCGGTAGCTGGTTTCGGGCTCTTTCGCAGCGACGACGTCGTGCCGGCGGTGGCATTTCCGGCATCAGCAGGTCCGTCGTCTGGTGCATCACCCGGGAGTGCGGACCGGCCCGAGGGCGCGGCGCACCCGGGTACTGCACCCGGCGCGCCCTCGGTCTCGCCGACGACGATGGTGGTGAGTGTCGTCGGGCTGGTGAACAAGCCGGGGCTCGTGCACCTCGCGCCGCGTTCGCGGGTGGCCGACGCGCTGGCACGCGCCGGTGGTGCGCGTGCCGGGGCTGACACGACATCGTTGAATCTCGCCCAGGTGCTCAACGACGGCGACCAGGTGCTCGTCGGTTACGCAGGCAAGAACGGCCAGTTGTCGCTGCGTAGTGCAGTGGTGGCCGCTGGAGCCGGCGGTGGCGCGCCGACGGCCGCACCCGACACCGGCAGTGCATCCGAGTCCGGCTCTGGGACAACCGGTTCCGCCGGTTCCGGGCCTTCGGGTGGGAAGGTGGATCTGAACACCGCAACCGCAGAGCAACTCGACACGCTGCCGGGCGTAGGACCGGTCACCGCCAAGGCCATCATCGATTGGCGTGCGCAGCACGCGAAGTTCACGTCGGTCGATCAACTCGGCGAGGTCGACGGCATCGGACCAGCTCGGCTGGCAAAGCTGCGCGATCTCGTGACCGTGGGCTGACGCTACAGTGGACTTCCGGCTTGTCACACCTGCTCTCGTGGTGTGGTCGGTCACGCTGCTCGGTCTGCTCGGACCGTCGTGGTCGATGCCGACGATCGTGTGCTTCTCCGGAATCGTCTTGGCCACGGCAGTATTCGGCTATCGCCGACGGGTCCTCGACTGGCAGACGATCGGAATCGTCGTCATCGGTGCAGGCATGGCGGCGACATGTGCCCTCGCTCTGTGGATGCGGCTCGAGACACGCGACGCGCATCCGCTGGTCGGGATGTCGGGCAAGGCGACGATCACCATGACGATCCGCGACGACCCTCGCAACTTCGGGCCCGCGCAGCGGGGGCAGGTGACGATGCGCGTCTCGGTCTCGGCGATCGGGGAGCGGCGGGTCCGGAGTGCTGTCGCCGATGTCGTCGCTCGCTCGTCGGCGTGGTCGGGGTTGCTGCCGGGACAACGTGTGCGTGCGTTGATGAGTGTTCGTGCGCCGCGCGGCGGCGATCTGACCGTCGCGCGGCTGACGGCATCGGGATCACCGACGCTGGTGGGGCGGCCTCCGCCGCTGCAACGGGGTGCGGGTGCCGTGCGGTCGAGGTTGCAGCAGAACTCTGCCGCTGCGCTGGGCGGCGAGTCCGCCGGTTTGCTGCCCGGCCTGGTGATCGGCGACGAGAGTGCGCTCTCGGAGGCGGTGCGCGACGAGTTCAAGGCCGCAGGTCTGAGCCACCTGACAGCCGTGTCCGGTGCCAACTTCGCGTTGATCTGTGGGGCGGCGATCGTCGCCATCCGGTTGGCGGGAGCGTCGCCGAAAGGCGCGGCCGTGTGCGGGATGGTCGTGATAGTCGGGTTCGTGATCCTGGTCAGGCCGTCGCCGAGTGTGGTGCGGGCCGCGATGATGGGCGGTGTCGGGTTGCTGGCGTTGTTGTCGACGCGGCGCGCTCGTGCGTTGCCGTCGCTCGGAGTGGCAGTGCTCGCAGGTCTGCTCTGGTGGCCGGAACTCGCAAGCTCACCGGGTTTCGCGTTGTCGGTTGTCGCTACCGCAGGATTGGTGCTTGTGGCGCCTGCCATTCGAGACAGACTGCGCGACTGGAGAGTACCGCCGGTTCTGGCCGAGGTCCTCGCCATCGCGATTGCTGCGCAGATAGTGACGGCACCGGTGATCGCGTTGATCAGCGGAACGTTCAACGTGGTGTCCGTGCTGGCGAACGTCGTCGTGGCCCCGGTCGTCGGCGTGATCAGTGTGATGGGGACGTTGGCGGCTCTGATCGGGATGGCGGGTGAGGTCGGATCGGTGTGTGCTCAGTTGTTGCTGCGTGCGACCGCGCCGGAATTGTGGTGGATGCTGGCCGTCGCCAGGTGGTTGGGTGGATTGAGTTGGGCCGCAGTGGATGTCCCGGATGGGGTGGCGGGAATGGCACTGGTGCTGCTGTCCACGTGCGTCGGCGTGGGGATCGCTTGCGGCAGGCGGATCGTCGGTGCTGTCAACGGCGCGGGTTCTGGTTGTCGTCCGGTCGATTGAACGGCGGATGTCTTCCGCAGAATTCGGACCTGCATGCGCGACACTGTTCGGGTGCAGAACAGAATTGTGCGTCGTGCCATCGTCGCGACGGGTTTCGCCGGTGCCATCGGTGTCGGTGTCCTGACCGGTCAAGCGTATATGGGTTCCCCGCAGGCGGCTGCCGACACCGTCGCACGTCACAGCGTGTGTGGGTCGCGCTACTACGAGAACTCGGATGGTGTGTGCACGCCCCGCCCGGATGGGTCGGCAACTGGGATTCGTTGCAAGGACGGCAGTTTCAGTCATGCTGCGCATCGTCAGGGTGCGTGTTCGAGTCATGGCGGGATCGACGAGAGTTCTGGTGAATCCGGCGGCAGTGCGGAACTCGGGAGCGCGGCGCTGGGTGCGGGTGCAGTAGGGAGCGCAGTGATCGGTAGCTCGGTGCTACCTGCACTCCTCTTCGCCAGCTGAGCCGCGCGCCGGAAGTCTGCGTGTCAGGGCCGTCTGGCACGATGAATGGCGTGACCGACCGCCTGCATCTTCTCCTCGGAGACGACGATTTCCTCACCGGACGCGTGATCTCGGGCGTGACCAACGAACTGTCAGAGCATGTCGGTGCCGATATCCCGGTGACGCGAGTGCGGGCGGGTGATGTCAGCGAGCACGAATTGGCCGAGTTGCTGAGTCCGTCGTTGTTCGCCGAGGACCGCGTCGTCGTCGTCGAGTCAGCGGCCGAGGCGGGCAAGGAGCCGGCTGCGCTGATCACCCAGGCGGCACGCGAACTGCCCGAGGGCATCACGCTGATGGTGATCCACACCGGGGGCGGTCGCGCGAAGTCGATGGTCGCAGAACTGCGCAAGGCCGGTGCCGTCGAACACGATTGTGCGGCGCCGCGGTGGCCGTCGGAGCGGATGGACTTCGTCCGCAAAGAGTTTCGCGAGCTGGGTGTCAAGGTGAGTGCCGACGTCGTCGAGCAGGTCGTCGAGGGCGTCGGTGCCGAACTCAGGGAGCTCGCTGCCGCGTGTAGTCAGCTCGTTGCCGACACCGGCGGGAAGATCGATCGTGATGCGGTCCGGCTCTACTACCAGGGCCGCCCCGAGGTCACCGGCTTCGAGGTCGCCGACAAGGCGGTCACCGGCGATCGCGCCGGAGCGTTGGAGTCACTGGCTTGGGCGGTGCATCACGGGGTGCCGCGAGTTCTCCTGGCCGATGCGCTCGCCGAGGCTGTGCACGCCATCGCTCGCGTACGGGGGATCGGGTCGATGGATCAGTACGCTGCAGCGTCGGAGCTGGGTATGCCCCCATCGCGCGTGAAGAAGGTGCAATCGCAGGCGCGTGCCTGGGATTCGTCGTCGATAGCGCAGGCCGTCGTCGTGGTGGCCGGGCTCAACGGAGACGTCAAGGGGCAGGCTGCCGACGCCGACTATGCGCTGCTGCACGCAGTCGATGCTGTTGCCTCTCTGCGCCCCACCTCGCGCCGACGCTGACCCTCGCTGAGCAACGCAACTCACCCCGGCGACCGCGTGGAAGTCGCCGGGGTGAGTTGGCTAGAACGAGGAGACGGTCGGCGCTGCGACCCATCACGTGTTGCAGGTTGGACCACGGTGCGGGTGCGCGCTCGGACTCGTCGAGCTCCGGCACGTGCCGGAAGGGCTACCTCAGAGCTTGTTGACGGCCACAGCGATGGCCGACTTCTTGTTGGCAGCCTGGTTGGCGTGGATGACGCCCTTGCTGGCTGCCTTGTCGAGCTTGCGGCTTGCCGACTGTCCGAGCTCGGCTGCCTTGTCCTTGTCGCCGGCGTCGACAGCCTCACGGAAGCTACGGATCGCGGTGCGCAGCGAGGACTTCACCGACTGGTTGCGCTGACGGCGGATCTCGTTGGTGCGGTTCCGCTTGACCTGGGACTTGATGTTTGCCACGCGTGTGTACCTATCGTTGTTGTTGCTGGTTGTGTTCCTGAGCAGGTCAGACGGGTGGCGGCCTTGTACCGACCGTCGACTCTGCGACAGCGGTCTACTTTACCAGCCGGAAACGGGGGTCCCAAATCCGTGGCGTCCGGTGGCTGGCAACCGTGCGGGTATCGAACTCCTGTGAATCGGTGTGACGGTGCGCCGGGCTACACATGTTCGTGATGTCCGGATCTAGGCTCGACACATCATGTCAGTTGTTTACGTTCATGTCGGACTACCCAAGACGGGGACCACCCATCTCCAGGATCGGCTGTGGTGGAACCGCGACCTCGCCTTTCGCCACTCGGGTCTGCTCTACCCGGGAAACGAGATGGTCGATCACTTCCACGCCGCCACACATCTGCAGCCCGACAGATACCTCGACTGGGTCGATCCGGCGTTTGCCCACAGCTGGCCGACGATGGTCTCGCAGATGCGGGCATGGCCGGGGAAGTCGCTGGTGTCGCACGAGTTGTTCGCGACAGCGCGCGACGACCAGATCGAGTCACTGGTGAACGATCTGTCGTTCGCCGACGAGGTCCACGTGATCGTGACCGTGCGCGACCTCGCCCGCCAACTGCCGTCGGTGTGGCAGGAGAACGTCAAGAACCAGCGCCTCGCGTCGTTCGATGACTTCGTGGCGTCGGTACGTCGGCACGCGCCGCGTCGAACGGGGTCGTGGGGCGGCGATATGGAAGAGGAACCGTTCTGGGAGTTCCAGGACTACGTCGGCATCCTCGGCCGGTGGGCGGAGTTCGTCGGACCCGAAAGGGCGCATCTGGTCACCGTGGCCAGCCCGGGGACGGGCGGGACGTCGTTGTGGGAGCGCTTCTTGTCCGTGCTCGACGTCGATCCGGCGCCGATGACCATCGACGTCCCGACCAACAACACCTCGCTGTCGGCGGCACAGGCAGAGTTCCTGCGCCGTCTGAACTCGCGCCTGCAACCCGACGACATCGAATGGGAAAGATACGAGCGCGTCGTGAAGGGACACATCATCGCGAAGGTGCTGTTCGCGCAGAAGGGGGGCACTCCGCTCGGGCTCTCGACAGAACAGCGTGGCTGGGTCGCCGACGAAGCCGAGGCCATGGTCGACGCCGTGCGGGTCGCCGGGTACCCGGTGACCGGCGATCTCGGCGATCTCGTGGTGGCCAGGACGTCCGGCGACGACTCCCGACCTCCCACCGTGGACGAGATTCTCGATGCCTCGCTAGACGCGGTTGCGGGTGTCGCGAAGACGATGCCCTATCCCGAGACGGGAGCCCGTATGCAGACGCGCGCAGCGAACGTCGTGCGCCGCGTCGGTCGCCGCGTGGTCTCGGTGCGTCGGCGCCTCGGCTAGCGGGGTAGTCGTCTCGCCCGTTCGTGGTAAGCCAATTGCACCGACGTCGATGAGAGATGTGCGACGCGCCTGCGCAGACGTCATGCCGAGCGGCGCGATGTGAGGCACCATGTGTGTCTATGAGTCCCGCGTCAACCGGAGCGCCCGCCAAGAAGGCGGCGCGCAAGTCCGTGCCCTCGTCGTCGAAATCCGCCAACGGAGCCAAGTCGGCCAGTGGCAAGGGCGCCGAGCCGGGGCAGGCCGCCAAGGGCGGCAAGGTCAAGGTCGCGCGCGAGACACCTCCGACAGAGACAGGCATCTTCAAGGGCTATTCGAAAGGGCCGTACGGCAAGGCCTTTGACGAGATGTTCGACGCCGACGGCGAGGTGCGTCCTGCTTATCGGGGCATCTTCAAGGTCATGGCCGAGTCCGATCGCGCCGACCTCGAGGCCCGGGTCGACGCGCTCGGTCGGGCGTTCATCGACCAGGGCATCACGTTCTCGCTCTCGGGAATGGAGCGTCCGTTCCCGTTGGACGTTGTGCCGAGGGTTATCTCGGCAGCGGAGTGGAACAAACTCGAGGCGGGGATCACCCAGCGCGTGCAGGCCCTCGAACTCTTCCTCGACGATGTCTACGGCGAGCAGGAGATCCTACGCGACGGCGTCCTGCCCAAGAGGCTGGTCCACTCGTGCGAGCACTTCCACCGCCAGGCCGCAAACATCCGTCCCCCCAACGGTGTTCGCATCCACGTCGCAGGTATCGACCTGATCCGCGACGCCAACGGCGATTTCCGGGTTCTCGAGGACAACCTGCGGTCGCCGTCGGGTGTGTCGTATGTGATGGAGAATCGCCGCACCATGGCGCGGGTGTTCCCCGACCTGTTCTCCACCCACAAAGTGCGCCCCGTCGCCGACTATCCGAGCCACCTGCTGCGCGCCCTGCGGGCATCGGCCGCGTTCAACGAGGCAGATCCCAACATCGTCGTGCTCACGCCCGGTGTGGCGAACTCGGCGTACTTCGAGCACTCGCTGCTCGCGCGCCTGATGGGCGTCGAGCTCGTCGAGGGTCGCGACCTGTTCTGTCGCGACAATGTCGTGTACATGCGCACCACGGAGGGTGAGCAGCGCGTCGACGTGATCTATCGACGTATCGACGACGACTTCCTCGACCCCGTGCAGTTCCGTCCCGATTCGATGCTCGGGGTAGCAGGTCTGCTCAATGCTGCGCGCGCGGGCAATGTCGTCATCTCGAGTGCAGTCGGTAACGGGGTGGGCGACGACAAGCTCATCTACACCTACGTGCCGGAAATCATCAACTACTACCTCGGTGAGAAGCCGATCATCGGCAACGTCGACACGCTGCGCTGCTGGCTTCCCGAGGAGTGCGAGGAAGTACTCGACCGGATCGATGAACTCGTCGTGAAACCCGTTGAAGGGTCGGGTGGGTACGGCATCGTCTTCGGACCCGACGCCACCAAGGCCGAGTTGGACACATTGGCGCGCAAGGTCCGCAACGATCCGCGCGGATGGATCGCGCAGCCTGTCGTGCAGTTGTCGACGGTGCCCACGAAGGTCGGAGACTCGCTGCGGCCTCGTCACGTCGATCTGCGTCCGTTCGCAGTCAATGACGGTGAGAAAGTCTGGGTGCTACCGGGCGGACTGACCCGCGTCGCCCTTCCCGAGGGCTCTCTGGTGGTGAACTCGAGTCAGGGTGGCGGTTCGAAGGACACCTGGGTCCTCGCGAGCCGCGCGACGCAGAGCGAGCGTGAACTCGGTGGTGGCAAGGTCGTCACGTCCAGTGCGGCCAAGGCAGCACGGCCCGCGGAGAGCGCGCCCGATCCCGTATTCGAACAGACGCAACAGCAACAGCAGGGCCTCGGCTCGATGGCGCAGTCCCAGAGCATGCCCGGGATGACGCAGAGTCAGGGCACGTCCACGACTCAGAATACGGGCGGTGATCACCGATGATGTTGGCCCGCAACGCCGAATCCCTCTACTGGATCGGCCGCTATGTCGAACGTGCCGACGACATGGCGCGTTTGCTCGACGTGGCGATCCACCAGCTACTCGAAGACACGTCCGCTGACGTCGACGGCGCCGTGCGCATGGTCATCCAGGTTCTCGGGCTCGAGGTCCCCGACACCGACGATCCACTCGACGTGTGGGCATTGACCGAGCACGTCGCCTATGCGAAGGGGTCGGCAGGATCGGTCGTCGACCTTATCCGAGCGGCACGCGAAAATGCCCGTGGCGCACGAGAAGTCACGTCGAGTGAGATGTGGGAGTGTCTGAACACCACCTACAACGGCCTCGCCGAGGCGGAACGTCGGGGCCGTCGACTCGGGCCCCATGAGTTCCTCTCGTACGTGAAGAACCGTGCGGCGATGTTCGCAGGACTAGCCGACGCGACGATGAGCCACGACGACGGGTACCGCTACCTTCTTCTCGGCCGGTCTGTCGAGCGTGTGGACATGACCATTCGCATGCTCCTGTCACGGGCCAACGACACCGTCAATTCGCCGGCGTGGGTCAACGTCCTGGTCTCTGCGGGTGCCCACGACACCTACCTGCGAACTTACCGTGGTCTTCTCGACGCCGAGAACATCGTGCAGTTCATGTTGCTGGACAGGCTGTTTCCGCGATCGGTCTTCCACGCACTGCGTGTCGCCGAGCAGAATCTCGCCGAGATCGAGAAGCGCCCCAGTCGCGTAGGTGAGCAGGCCGAGGCGCTGTTGCTGCTGGGTCGGGCGCGCAGTTCGCTGGAATTCCTCGAACCGGGTCGGCTGCTCGAAGGGCTGCAGGAGCGGCTGCTCGACCTGCAAGACACCTGTCGCGCGGTCAACGAGGCTGTCACCGCCCAGTATTTCCATGTGTCGCCGTATGTTTCGTGGGCCGATGCTCGCGTCAGCGATGGTGAGGACCACGTCATCGAGGAGAGTGAACTGTGAGCTGGCGTCTGAGAGTCGTGCATTCGACGGGGTTCGCCTACCAGAGTCCGGTCACCTCGTCGTTCAACGAGGCTCGTCTGACCCCGCGAAGTGACACGCGGCAGAACGTGATCGTCAACCGCGTCGAGACGGTGCCCGCAACGCGTTCCTACCGGTACACCGACTACTGGGGCACCGCCGTCACCGCGTTCGACCTCCATGCCCCGCACGAGGAACTCGAGGTGTCGGGGATGTCGGTGGTCGAGACCGAGCCGGGGGAGCGTCCGTCCCCGGAGAAGGCGGCGACCTGGGAAGAACTGCAGAGCGATTACGTCGCCGACCGGTACGACGAAATGCTCTCGTTCACACCGTATGTACCCAAGAACGGGCGACTCGGTTCGACGGCGCGTCGAATAGCCAAGGGCTTGGACCCCGAGGACGCGGTGGAGGCGATCTGCAAGTTCGTGCACGAGGAGATGGAGTACGTACCCGGCACGACCGGCGTGCACAGCACCGCGGTGGATGCGTGGAACGAGCGGAAGGGTGTCTGTCAGGACTACGCGCACGTCAGTCTCTCCATGCTCCGCAGTCTCGGCGTGCCAGCGCGATATGTTTCCGGGTATCTGCATCCCAAGCCCGACGCGAAGATCGACAAGACCGTCGAGGGACAAAGCCATGCGTGGATCGAGGTGTGGACCGGGGGATGGTGGGGTTACGACCCGACGAACGACATGCCCATCACCGAGCAGCACGTCTCGGTCGGCGTAGGCCGCGACTACTCCGACGTCTCGCCACTCAAGGGCATCTATACCGGAGGCAAGGCCACCGACCTCGACGTCGTCGTGGAGATCACCCGACTGGCTTGAGCCGCACGAGGCTGTGCCGTCGCTAGAACGGTGGTGGTCCTGCGACGTCGACGTAGGGTTTGTCGGCGTTGCGGGTGAGTCTGTGTTGTCGGTTGCGGTGTCGTTCGGTGCGGCGGCGGGCGTGTTTGTTCGCCGCGCGTGTTCGGTGGCGTGGGTTGGTCTCGGGTGGCTTCATTCGACGCGGTGGTGGGTCGCCGGTGGCTGGTGGGGTGAACCGGAGTCGGCGTAGACCGGGGAAGGTGTCTTCGAAGGTTTCGGCGTCGCCGGGGATGACGAAGCCTTCCGGGGTGATGTATTCGGTGACCAGCCGGCCGGTGGCCGGGTCCCGGTACTGGTCATCCACCCAGTCGCCGAAAGTCTTCTGGATGTGCCCGTATCGGCATTTGGTATTGAGATTCTCGTAGCTGGTGGGTCCACCAGCCTCGGGGTTGTGGTGGTCGTATTCGGTGACGTGATCGTTGTCGGCGGTCCATGCCGAATGGGCGCAGCCGGGGTCGGCGCAGTAGCCGTCGCGACAGCGCACCGCCTCATCCAAGGCAGTCGACGGGCGGTAGGGGTCGGTGCCGTGTGCGGGCAGGGTGTAGGTGCCGTCGGCGTTTTCGGGGGTGTTTGTCGGCACGACCCGGTGGGTCACCGCGTCCGGGCGGGCAGCGATGTCACGGACGTGTTCGGCGGAGATGATGCCGTAGCCGTCCATGAATCCGACCGGCACCGACTCTGATGACTGGGTGGTCCGGTGACCGTCTTTGCGCGCATAACGCAGCCCGGGCAGGCCACCGGCGGCATCGCCGGGCGCGTCACCGTCGGACACACCATCGTCGTCGCTGCCATGAGCGACGCCACCAGACGACGAATCCGCCTCGCTGTCAACCGCATCCGCTGCTCCGCCTGCGGTTCCCGCGGTGCCGTCGACGCGATCTGCGATGCCGTCAGCGGTTCCCGCGATGCCGTCGGCGAAAGCGGCGATGCCCTCGACGCGATTCCCGATGCCGTCAGCGGAAGCGGCGGTGCTGTCGGCGCGATTCTGGGTGCCGTCGGCGGGTTCGGGTGGGGTGAGGGTGGCTTCGTTGCACACCACGTGGATGACGAACCGCGGATCGGCAGGCGGTACGGTGCCCGGTTCGGGGATCTGGGCGGTGCAGTCGTCACTGCCGCAACCGCATTCGAACCGTGAACCAGAGAGCAGCGCGAACATCGCATCCGAGGCGCGTTGCTGACGCGTCCGCCCATCACCGCCGCACACCGCCTCGGCCAAACGCCGTACCGCCGCGACCGCTACCCGCACGTTCTCCGCCGACATCACGGCGGTGATCTCCCCGACCCCGTCACCACAGTTGTCGGTGAACACACCCCGCTTGTCCAGAGCACGTTCACGACGTTCACGCACCGCATCCGGATCCTGGCGGAACACGATCCTATCCACCATGTCCCGCAATCGTGGACGCTTCCACGACCCTCGCCGGGTCCGTAGCGTGGTCGCGATCTGTTCGTCGACAGCGGCCACCACCTCGGGCGGGGTGCCCGGCGCACGCACCAGGTCGGTACGTGAGATGACCAGTCGCGCTTGCTCGACCGACACGATCCCCTCCCGCAGACAGCCGAACACCTGCGGCAGATCATCCCGCAGCACGATCGCCTCATCGATCATGCGTTCTGCCTGCGGACGTGACACCGCGAAGATCCCTGAGATGCGTGCTGCAGCATCCGAAAAGCCGTCGACGATCAGGCCGTCAGTCTCGGCACGCGCAGCGACCAGCCGGTCATAGAGCACGCCGATCGACTGATACCGCGCCCACGCCACAAACGCCTCACCACACCGCAATCGGGTCAAACCCTCCAGGACGGCAACCGTGTCCGAACCCTCGGGAGCGGCGGGATCGACACCACCGAGCAATCCAAGCGGCACGCCCGTTGCCCAGTCCGACTGAACAGCGTCGGGCGTCGAATCGAATCCTTCCGAATCATCACCTCCCGCAGCCGAATCGGCTCCTGGGCCAACTGACTCGATCGACATCCCACACCCCCTTGCCCTCGCCGGATCGAACGTTTGTACCCATAGTACGACCTGCCACCGACAAGAAATCCGAAGAATTCCGGCCGTTCAGTTGTCGACGTCGATCGCCGAGCAATCGCCGAAGGCCGAGTTATCGGCTACGGTACTGCTGCTCCATTGCCTCGAGGGTGTGCCGATCGCTGGCAGTGACGTCTCCACGAAATTGGCCGATGGGCGTCGCCATGATCGACTCTGCGCCGAACTCGGCCGCGCGGTCGACCCAAGGCGTGTCGGCGATCAGCTGGATCGGCGACTCATCGCCAGCCGTACTCGCGTCGGAGGCGATCGGCAACGGCGTTGAAGCGCTCCTCGTCGAGGATCGCACCCTCCCTGCGGATGCCGTTCTCGAGGACGATCAGCACCCGGTCGAGTCGGACGTAGCTGGTCCGGTGCTCCTCGTCCCAGACACCGGTTCCGAGTTCCATCCAGTTCGGGTCGTCGCGGTGGTAGTCCTGGCTCGAGAGCATCAACCCCAACAGATGCGTGTGCTCTGCGCCGCGGTCCCGTCCGACGACCAGCACAGGGCGGTCCTTGCCCTTGCTCGGGTCGTCCTCGTAGCGCACCCAGGTCCAGACGATCTCGCCGGGATCGGCCGCGCCGTCGAGGTCGGGGGAGTAGACGATCTCGCGGGCGACCTCGTGGGTCGGACGCATCCGTGACCGGCCGGTCATTGTTGCGACCCGCTGAGGATCAGCTCACCGACGGCGTCGGCGGCGAGCTGCGCAGTCGGCTTCTTGTCTGGTTTGAGGTCATGCCCCGCCTTCTCGATCTCGACCAGTCGTGTGGGCGCGGGGATGAGCGCGATGGCATCGGTGATCTCCGCAGTCGTCGCGAACGGATCGGTGGACCCGTGGACGATGACCGTCGGGACGGTGATGTCGCCGAGGTGATCGGTGCGCGCGCGTTCAGGTTTACCAGGCGGGTGCAGTGGATAGGACGAGAGCAACAGTCCCGCCACGTCGACTGCGCCGCCATCCTCAGCGACGACCATCGATGCCTGCCTACCCCCGTAGGAATGTCCGCCGAGAACGAGCGGGCCGTCGGATTCAGAACCGAACAACGACGCCGCCGCGCGTATCCCGTCCCGATCGCCGGCAGCACCCGACGGGCTCGGCGGTCCCTTCGGTCTGCGCTGCCGATACGGCAGGTCGATGCACGCGACGAAGACCCCACGGGCGCTGAACTCCGTGCCGTAGGCCCGCATGATCGCGGTCTGTCGGTTTCCGCCCGCGCCGTGCGCTAACACCAACACGGCGCGTGGGCGCACATCCGGACGGTAGATATCTGCAACGACGCCGTCGGCGGTGAAGGTCTCGGGGCTCACAGTCTTCACGCTATAAGTTGGCGTGGTGCGCGCGATACGAGTGGTGTGGATCGTGGCTTCCGTGGCGGCGGCCGCCTACGCCATGTACTGCGGCTTCATCCAGGTCGGCGAGGTGACGTTGGGCTGCAGCAAGGGTGGCGAGCTGTCAGTCTACGATGCGCGCCCTGGCGCAACCTGCGAGGATTCGGTCTTCACCGCGCTGGGTCCGCGCCGGCCGGTCGTGTTGGGTCTGCTGTTGATGACGCCGCCCCTGATCGCTGCGTGGGCGCTGCGCATCTGGGTGTCGTGGCTCGTGGTACCCGCGATGGCAGTGTTGATCTTCGTGGGCATCGCAAGATGGGCCGACTTCTGGCTGCTGCTGTCCTTCGGTGCACTCCCACTGCTTGTGGTGTCGATCGTCGTGGCCCTTGCACATCTGGTCGTCCGTGCCCACACGGATTCACGCCGAGCTCGCGACGAGGCAACTGGTTCGCTTCACGA
>NZ_BAFB01000120.1 GCF_000248075.1 Gordonia otitidis NBRC 100426
CACGGATGAGGCGCAACGGATCTGGGCCAAGCAGGGGTTCCGCCCCGTCGCGCCGTCGGTGATCGCCGAGACCAAGACACTCTTCCCCGGCGACATAACAAAGCTGTGGACAATCGACGAACTCGGGAAGACTCTGGGTAAAGGCACCGCCGCCGAGAACAAGGGCAAAGACCTGAAGGGGTGGAAGGCCGTGGACAACGCGCTGTTCGGTACCAAGGGTGCCGTCACCAAGATCTACAACGAAGGCGGCAAGCAGTGACGGCCACGGGAGAGGTGGCGAACGAGACCGCGTCCGCGTCGACCTCGCAGTCGTCGAGTTCGCAGCCGCCCAAGGGATTTCTGGGACGGTCGCGAACATTCGCCGGAGTCAGCCCCGCGGCGATCGGTACGGCATGGCTGTGGCTGAGCATCATCGTGTTGCTGCCGCTGGCTGCGATCACCGTGCAGTCGTTCGACAACGGGTGGAGCGGCTTCTGGGACGCGGTGACCGCCAAGAACGCGCTCGACGCGATCTGGATCACGGTGCTGGTCTCGGTTGTCGCCGCCGTGATCAATGTGGTCTTCGGAACGATCATCGCCTGGGTGCTGGTGCGGGATGACTTCCGCGGCAAGGGCTTTGTCAACGCGATCATCGACCTTCCCTTCGCGCTGCCGACCATCGTCGCCAGCCTGGTGCTGCTCTCGCTGTACGGCCCCAACAGTCCAGTCGACATCCACCTCGCCGCGACCAAGCCTGCGCTGATCATCGCGCTGACGTTCGTCACGCTGCCCTTCGTGGTTCGTCAGGTCCAGCCGGTGCTCATCGAACTCGACACCGACGTCGAGGAAGCTGCCGCGGTACTCGGGGCGAACAACGGCATCATCTTCCGCAAGATCGTGCTCCCCGCGCTGCTCCCGGCGATCCTCACGGGTGCCGGTCTCGCATTCACCAGAGCGATCGGTGAGTTCGGTTCGGTCGTGCTGATCGGCGGGAACATCCCGGGCGAGACCCAGGTCGCCTCCCAGTACATCCAGCAGCAGATCGAGATCGACGAGCCGGTCAACGCCGCCGCCATCTCGGTCGTACTCCTGCTGATCGCCTTCGTCGCTCTGCTCGTTTTGCGGATCGTCGGGCGGCGTCAGACCAAGCGTGAGGAGCTCGACCGATGAAACTGTCGGCGAAGACCCGCTACGGGTTGCGCGCCATCGCGCTCATCTATCTGTTCGTGCTGTTGATCGTTCCGGTCGCACTCATCTTCTGGCGTTCCTTCGAGCACGGCCTCGCACAGTTCTGGGAGTGGATCACCACACCCGCGGCCGTCTCGGCGCTGCAACTGAGCTTGCTTATCGTCGTCATCGTGGTGCCGCTGAACGTGATCTTCGGCATCATCATCGCGCTCGCGCTCGCCCGCGGACGCTTCCCGGGCAAGGGGTTCCTGCAGGCCGTCGTCGATCTCCCATTCGCGGTGTCGCCGGTCGTCGCGGGTGTCGCCCTGATCCTGCTGTGGGGCTACGGTGGCTGGTTCGGAGGAGTGGAGAGTCTCGGCTTCCGCGTGATCTTCGGATTCCCCGGCCTGGTGTTGGCAACGCTGTTCGTGACGCTGCCGTTCGTCGCGCGCGAAGTGGAGCCGGTGCTCCGCGAGATCGGCACCGAACAGGAACAGGCAGCGGCGACCCTCGGCGCGAGCGGGTGGCAGACGTTCTGGCGCATCACTCTGCCCGCCATCCGCTGGGGACTCACCTACGGCATCGTGCTGACTGTCGCCCGTGCACTCGGCGAGTACGGGGCAGTGACGATGGTGTCGTCGAACTATCCGGGCATCTCCCAGACGCTGACACTTCTGGTGCACTCGCGCTACACCGACGACTACAACGAGTACGGCGCGTACGCTGCCGCGACACTCCTGATGCTCGTGGCCGTCCTCGTCCTGGTGGCGATGTCGTTCGTCGACCGACGTGCCCGCAACCGCTATGCCGAGGCGAGCGCCACCACCGGTGACGACACCGCGCCGGACGACATCCATCTGACCCCACCGTATGCGCCCGAGAACATCGATTCGCAGCAGGTGCTTCACGAGAGAGAAAGAGTCTGACATGTCCATCTCGGTGGTAGGTGCCAACAAGCGATACGGCGATTTCGCAGCACTCGACGACGTGTCGATCGAGATCCCGGCAGGATCCCTGACGTCGCTGCTCGGCCCCTCGGGCAGCGGGAAGTCGACGCTGCTGCGTGCGATCGCGGGACTCGACGACCTCGACTCGGGAACGATCGTCATCAACGGCGACGACGTGTCGGGCGCGTCACCCCAGAAGCGCGACATCGGCTTCGTGTTCCAGCACTACGCGGCGTTCAAGCACCTCACCGTGCGGGACAACATCGCCTTCGGCCTGAAGATCCGTAAGCGATCGAAGAAGGACATCGACGCCAAGGTCGACGAGTTGCTCGACATCGTCGGACTGACCGTCTTCCAGAAGCGGTTTCCCGCACAGCTTTCCGGTGGTCAGCGCCAGCGCATGGCGCTTGCCCGTGCCCTGGCCGTCGACCCCAAGGTGCTGCTGCTCGACGAGCCCTTCGGTGCACTCGACGCCAAGGTGCGTGAGGATCTCCGAAAGTGGCTGCGCCGCTTGCACGAGGACATGCAGGTGACCACGGTGCTGGTGACACACGACCAGCAGGAGGCGCTCGATGTGAGCGACCGGATCGCCGTGCTGAACAAGGGCAGGATCGAGCAGATCGGCGCACCTGACGATCTCTACGATCGCCCGGTCAATCCCTTCGTGGCATCGTTTCTCGGTTCGACGGTACGGCTCAACGGAGAACTCGTTCGTCCGCACGACATTCGTATCGGACGCAATCCTGAGCTCGCACTACCCGCCGCCGATGCGTCACTCGACACGGGCGTCATCAAGGCGACCGTGCAGCGCGTGGTTAACCTCGGGTTCGAGACGAGGGTGGAACTGATCGCGGTCGCCAGCGGTGACGAGTTCCAGGCACAGATCACTCGCGGCGACGCCAACGCGCTGCACCTGCAGCCCGGGGAGGCGATCTACGCTCGCGCGACAAAGGTGCCCGCGCTGTCCGAGGTGTGAGACGCTCGGCGTCGTCGACTGTCGAATTGCTCGGTGTCGTGACACTTCACGGGTGGATGGACTCAGCTGACCCACTGAGACACGGCTCTCACTATGGGGACGTTGTGCTATCAGAGCAGGGGTAGCATGACGTGCGGAGATCTCGCGTCTTCAGCGGGATCGGCGCTGTGCAAGGAGAGATTCGTGGTGACGACGTCGGCCCCGACGCGCAAAGATGCGGTGCGTAATCGTCGTCGAATCCTCGCGGCAGCAGGCGAGGTTCTGAGAGACGATTTCCAGAACGCCAGCATCCCGTTGATCGCGGAGCGGGCAGGGGTCGGCACCGCCACCGTCTACCGGTACTTCTCGTCGTTGGAGAGTCTGCTGCGCGAGTACCTGCACGGGGTGATCGTGGAGCTTCGTGACTACAGCCATGATTCGACGAAATCGGGTACCGACCTGTTCGAGGACGTGGTCGGCAAGCTCGGCGAAGTGCTCGAGGTCAACGGTCCCGCGATGGTCCACCTTCGTCGCCCCGTGGGTTTCCTCGAGAGGCTCCGCGAAGGTGATCCGGTGATCCAGACGGTCCGGGACGCGTGGGAGCGTCCGGTGCGTGCGGTGTTGCGCAGCAAGGGAATCGGCGACGAGCATTTCGACCACGCGCTGTTCCTCTACAACCAGATCTACGATCCCCGCGAGGTTCTCGATCTCGTCGCCGAAGGCATGACCATGGCGGAGGCGATGCGGTTCCTCACGCAGGTGTACTACGGCGCACTCGACGGAATGGTGGGCGCGCGGCGGTAGTGCTGCCGCGGTCCGTGGCCGTCAGAACTGCGTGATTACCGGCGCGAGCGGTGGGTGGGCGACGGCGCTGCGATAGGAGTCGGCCACCGCATCGACGAGTGCGGGGTGCGTGCCGATCGGGCCCGCGACCACCGCATCCGAGACCAAGCGGTCCAGAGCGGTCTCGACGCGTTCGGTGAGCAAGCCCGCCGACAAGAAGTACGGACTCAGCGCGATCCGTTGTGCTCCCGCGGTACGGAGTCGTCGGATCGCATTGCGCAGCATGATGTCGTCGGGGCCGAGCCTGGTCGCGAACACCACCTCGACGGGGCGGTGCAGACGGGTCGAGAGTTCGATGGCTCGGCGTCGGACCACGTGTGCGGCCGCAGGATTGGTCGACCCGACCGCCGTGACGACGACGCCGTCGCCAGGTTGCGTGCCTGCCTCGTCGAGACGATCGGCGAGGGCATCGGTCAATCGATACGAGCCGACGACGGGGGTGGTCACGACCTTTCCCCGACCATGCTCGTCGACCAGTACAGGCAGGTCCACGTCGCTGTGATACCCGGGCGCCAGCAGTAGCGGCACCACAACGCAGTCGCCCGCGACGGCGGCGAGTTCGTCTGCCACCGAGGGGGTATCGAGGTCCAGAAAGCTCAGACCGACCGACACACCCGGCAGTCGCCGCGCCACCGCCGACCGAACGCGCCGCGCCGTGTCACCGAACCTCGGATCTCGGCTACCGTGCGCGACTAGTAACAGCGTCGGGGTCACACCAACTCTTTGAGGTGCAGCGTCGACAGCGCATCGCCCACCAGCCCTGCTGCGAGTGTGTTACCGCCGTGCGGATCGATGAGCAGGAAGCTGCCCGACTCGCGACTGACCTGGTAGTCGTCGGCCGGAATCGGCTCTGCGGTCTGCACCGTGATGCGGCCGATCTGGTTGAGTTCCACGGTGTCCGGCGCATCGACGAGCGACAGGTTCTGCTCGTCGAACAGCGTGTCGAGTCCACCGACGATGGCCTGAGTGGTCTTCGTGCCGTGCTTGAGGAGCAAACGTGCACCCGGGCGCAGCGGCTTGTCGGCGAGCCAGCACACCGTCGCGGTGAACTGTTGGATCGGCTCGGGGGCATCGGTGACCGCCGCGATGAGATCGCCGCGCGAGATGTCGACGTCGTCGGCGAGGAGCAGGGTCACGCTGCGGCCCGTGTGAGCGGTGGCCAACTGGCCGTCGGCCGTGTCGATCTGGGTGACGGTGGTCCGGACGCCTGACGGCAGCACGACGACCTCGTCTCCCACCGAGACACGGCCCGCAGCGATCTGCCCGGCGTAGCCGCGGTAGTCGGGGTACTCCGGTGTGCGGGGACGGATGACGTACTGCACCGGGAAACGCAGCCCGACCTCGTCGTGACGCTCGACTGCATTGGGGACCGTCTCGAGGTGCTCTATGAGCGTCGGACCGTCGTAGAACGGAGTGTTCTCGGAGCGGATGGCGACGTTGTCGCCGTGCAGAGCCGATACCGGGATCGCGGTGACCTGCTCGGGCGACCAGCCGAGCGTGCGGGTCAGCTCGCCGAACTCGGCCGAGATCTCCGCGAAGACCGACGCGGCGTCGTCGACGAGGTCGATCTTGTTGACTGCCAGCACGAGTTGCGGCACACCGAGCAGTGCCATGACCGCTGCGTGACGGCGGGTCTGGGCGACGACACCGTTGCGGGCGTCGACGAGCAGCATCACCAGTTGGGCGGTGGAGGCGCCGGACACGGTGTTTCGCGTGTACTGGACGTGGCCGGGTGTGTCGGCGAGCACGAAAGACCGTGCGGGAGTGGCGAAGTAGCGGTATGCGACGTCGATGGTGATGCCCTGCTCGCGTTCGGCGCGCAGACCGTCGACGAGCAGCGAGAGGTCGGGACCTTCGAGGCCACGATCGACCGATGCCTTCGTGACGGCGTCGATCTGGTCGGCGAGTACGGACTTCGTGTCGTAGAGCAGACGTCCCACGAGGGTGGACTTGCCGTCGTCGACGCTGCCCGCCGTGGCGATGCGAAGTAGGTCGGGCACGTGTTGGGTGGTCGATGCCATCAGAAATATCCTTCGCGCTTACGGTCTTCCATGGCTGCTTCGGAGACGCGGTCGTCGCCTCGGGTCGCGCCGCGTTCGGTGAGTCGTGATGCGGCGACCTCTGCGAGGACCGCCTCGTTGGTGGCGGCGTCGGAGAGCACCGCGCCGGTCGTCGAACCGTCACCCACGGTGCGGTAGCGCACCGAAAGGCGCTGTACCTCTTCACCCTCGCGGGGGCCACCCCACGAGCCCGACGTCATCCACATCCCATCGCGCTGGAAGACCTCGCGCTCGTGGGCGTAGTAGATCGGGGGGAGGAGTACCTGTTCGCGTGTGATGTAACGCCAGACGTCGAGTTCGGTCCAGTTCGACAGCGGGAAGACGCGGACGTGCTCGCCTGGGGCGTGCCGACCGTTGTAGAGGTTCCACAGCTCAGGACGCTGGCGCTTGGGATCCCACTGTCCGAACGCGTTGCGCAGCGAGAAGATCCGCTCCTTCGCGCGCGAACGCTCCTCGTCGCGGCGGCCACCGCCGAAGACCGCGTCGAAGCGGTTCTCGGTGATCGCATCGAGAAGCGGGATGGTCTGCAGCGGGTTGCGCACACCGTCGGGCCGCTCGGTCAGCCGACCGTCGGCAAGGTAATCCTCGACCTTCGCCACGTGCAGACGGAGGTTGTGTCGCTCGACCACCTGGTCGCGGAAGTCGAGCACCTCGGGCAGGTTGTGCCCGGTGTCGACATGCAGCAGCGAGAAGGGAAGCGGCGCAGGCCAGAACGCCTTCAGTGCGACGTGCAGCAGTACCGTCGAATCCTTGCCGCCGGAGAAGAGGATCACGGGCCGTTCGAATTCGCCCGCCACCTCACGGAAGATGTGGATGGCTTCGGACTCGAGAGCGTCGAGCGTGGTGAAGTCATCGGGTTCGGTCACGTCACGTCCTGTGCTGGCTGAGGTGTCGATGATGGTCATGCGTGGAGCCCACATTCTGTCTTGGCGCGACCGGCCCACCGGCCACTGCGCGGATCGGATCCGGGTTCGGGTTTCGCGGTGCACGGTGCACAGCCGATCGACGGATAACCCTCGTCGACAAGCGGATTGACCAACACACCGTTGGCATCGATGTAGTCCTGCATCTGCTCGTCGGACCAGGCCGCGATCGGGTTGATCTTGACCAGGCCGAAACCTTCGTCGAAGGAGATGAGCGGTGCGTTCGCGCGGGTCGGCGCCTCAACACGTCGGATGCCCGTCACCCAGGCGTCGTAGTTGCGCAGACCAGCCTTGAGCGGAACCACCTTGCGCAGTCGGCAGCACTCGCCGGGGTTGCTGGCGAACAGGTTGCGGCCCAATAGTTCATCTTGCTCGGCGACTGTGTGCTCGGGAGTGAGATTGATGAGGTCGACTCCGTACACCTGCTCGACGGCGTCACGGGTGCCGATCGTCTCCGCGAAGTGGTAGCCGGTGTCGAGGAACAAGACCTTCACGGCATCGCCACCGAGTAGTTCACGGTCGACGTTCTTGACCGCGAGATCCACCAGAGCGGCATCCTGCATGTTGGACGCGACGACGAAGTTGTCGCCGAACGTCTGCGCGGTCCAACGCAGCAGATCTTCGGGTGTGGCGTCCTCGCCGAGATCCGCCGCGCCGCGCTCGGCGATCGCACGCAGCTCGTCCTCGTTGAAGCGTCGCCCGGTCCGGTTCTGTGTCGTGGTTGTCATCGCAATGCCTCCTCGTCGGCACGCACTGCCCACTGTGCGAACCGCTCACCTTCTTGACGCTGGTCGACGAAGTTGCGGACCACGCGCTCGATGTAGTCGCCGAGCTCGGGTGAGGTCACCTTGTGCTGGCGCAGTTTTCGGCCGAATCCGGCGTCCTGGCCCAAGCTGCCGCCCAGGTGGACCTGGAATCCCTCGGTCTGCCCGCCCTCGCCGTCTTCGACGAGCTGTCCCTTGAATCCGATGTCGGCGATCTGTGAGCGCGCGCAGGAGTTGGGGCACCCGTTGATGTTCACGGTGATCGGGACGTCGAGTGTGGAGTTGATGTCGGCCAGGCGCTCCTCGAGTTCCGGCACCAACACCTGTGACCGCTTACGGGTCTCGGTGAAGGAGAGCTTGCAGAATTCGATGCCACTGCAGGCCATCAGGTTTCGACGCCAATTCGATGCGCGGGCGACGAGTCCGAGCTTCGCGAGGTCGGCGATAAGCTCCTCGACCTTGTCGTCGGGGACGTCGAGGACGATCAGCTTCTGGTAGGGCGTGAACCGGATGCGGTCGGAGCCCACACGTTCGGCGGCGTCGGCGACCGCAGTGAGCTTGCTGCCGGTGACGCGGCCGGCGATCGCGGCGAAGCCCACGGAATTCAGGCCGTTCTTCAGTTTCTGGACACCCACATGGTCGCGTGGTTGCGTCAGCGGTTCGGGTGCCGGGCCGTCGATGAGTTTGCGACCGAGGTACTCGTCCTCGAGCACCTGGCGGAACTTCTCGATGCCCCAGTCCTTGATGAGGAACTTCAGGCGCGCCTTGGTGCGCAGTCGTCGGTAGCCGTAGTCGCGGAAGATCGACACGACGCCTTCCCAGACGTCGGGGACCTCGTCGAGCGGAATCCAGGCGCCCACGCGTTGGGCGAGCATCGGGTTGGTCGACAACCCACCGCCGACCCAGAGGTCGAGTCCGGGGCCGTGCTCAGGATGATTCACTCCGATGAACGCGATGTCGTTCGTCTCGTGGGAGACGTCCTGCAGCCCCGAGATGGCGGTCTTGAACTTGCGGGGCAGGTTCGAGTACTGCGGGTCGCCGATGTAGCGGCGAACGATCTCGTCGATCGCGGGGGTCGGGTCGAGGACCTCGTCGACGGCCTCACCGGCAAGTGGCGATCCGAGGATGATGCGCGGGCAATCGCCGCACGCCTCGGTGGTCTTGAGGCCGACGCCTTCGATGCGCTCCCAGATCGTCGGGACGTCCTCGATACGAATCCAGTGGTACTGGACGTTCTCCCGGTCGGACAGGTCGGCGGTGTCGCGCGCGAACTCGGTGGAGATCTGGCCCAGTGTGCGGAGTTGCTCGACGTTGAGGGCACCGGCGTCGCACCGGATACGCATCATGAAGTGGCTGTCTTCGAGGACGTCGATGTTCTCGTCCCCGGTCCACGTGCCGTCGTAACCCTGCGCGCGCTGGGTATAGAGACCCCACCAGCGCATACGGCCACGTAAATCCTGTTTGTCGATCGAGTCGAAGCCCTGCTTGGAGTAGATGTTCTCGATACGGGCGCGCACGTTGAGCGGGTTGTCGTCCTTCTTGACCTGCTCGTTGGAATTCAGCGGCTCGCGGTAGCCGAGTTTCCACTGTCCCTCGGCGCGGCGCTTGGTCGGCCGAGGCTTGCGTGCCGGTCGATCGCCGCCCGTCGCGCGCGGCGTGCGGGTGGGGCGCTCGTCGGGCGAACTGGCGCCGCTGTTCGAGGTGATGTCCGTCGTAGACGTCATGAAGTCTCCTGTTGCCGGGCACACGTGCACCGGCTTTCGCACGGTCTGGGCTGTGACTGGGCGGCAATGCGCCGCGCTGACGTGGCGGCGTTCCCGCAGCTGGCGGGGAACCCTCGGGGCCGTTCGTCGTCTAGAGACGACAGGTGGCGCTGCAGACGCGCTTCAGATCGACGTGGCGTCGCGCTGCGAGCCACACCCCGGGGAAATTCACGCCATCCATAGTGCCACGCCAGGTGACCGGTCGTCTACTTGCGCTTATTTTGCGTCATGCTGAGGCAAAGTCGGTGTGCGCACCGATCTGGTGACGGGGGCGTCGCTGCTGGGAGCTGCGATCAGGGACGATGATGCGAGCCACGGCGCGGGGAAGTCCGTGGTCGTCGCCCCGGGACAGGAGTGGAGAGCGTCGACGCGCATCATGGAAGGGTGCATGTGGAGACGATGGTCGAGTCGCGGTCCGCGCCGAATCGCGTGACCGAGCCGATCGTCGACGCCTGCGCACACGCCGACCCCGACACGGGCTTCGGGCTGTACATACACGTCCCGTTCTGCGCTACGCGGTGCGGCTACTGCGACTTCAACACCTACACGGCGGGTGAACTCGGGTCGTCGTCGTCTCCGGAGTCGTGGCAGGCGGCGATTGATCGTGAAATCGATGTTGCCGCAACACTGCTCGGCCCGGCTCGGCGCGTCTCGACGGTCTTCGTCGGCGGCGGCACACCGTCGCTGCTCGGTTCCGACGGACTCGGGCGACTGCTCGACTCGGTGCGGCGTCGGTTCGATCTGACGGTCGACGCAGAGATCACCACGGAATCCAATCCGGAATCGACGTCCCCGGAGTTCTTCGACGGATTACTCGATGCGGGTTTCACGAGGGTGTCGCTGGGCATGCAGTCGGCTGCCCGGCACGTTCTCGCAACTCTCGATCGGACGCACACTCCCGGTAGGGCTGCTGCCGCGGCGCGTGAGGCCGCTGCGGCGGGATTCGAGCACATCAATCTCGACCTCATCTACGGCACACCGGGCGAGACCGACGATGACCTGCAGTCCAGCATCGACGCCGTGCTCGCCACGCCGGTCGACCACGTGTCGGCCTACGCACTGATCGTCGAGGACGGGACGGCTCTCGCCCGACGCATCCGGCGCGGCGAGCTCCCCGCGCCCGACGACGACGTACTCGCCGATCGCTACGTCATGCTCGACACCCAGCTGCGCGCCGCTGGTCTCGACTGGTACGAGGTGTCGAACTGGGCGCGGTCGCCGGCAGCGGCATGCCGACACAACCTGGGCTACTGGCGCAGCGATGACTGGTGGGGTCTCGGTCCCGGCGCCCACTCGCACGTCAACGGCGTGCGGTGGTGGAACGTCAAGCATCCCGCGCGTTATGCGCAGCAGCTCGCGGAGGGGCACAGTGCGGCGGCCGACTCCGAAGAACTCACCGAGACCGATCGGCACAACGAACTCGTCATGTTGCAGCTGCGGTGCCGCGCAGGGTTGCCGTCGACACTGCTGAGGCGCGCGGAGCTCGACGAAGCGGATCGACAGTGTCAGATGGGGCTCCTGAGGCGATCGGGCGGGAATCTGGTTCTGACCGAGAGGGGCAGATTGCTCGCGGACGGGGTGATTCGCGAGATACTGCTGGCAGGGGAGTGATCGCCAGCAGGTGAGGGGGGACGGTGACGATCGTCGATCGGGTCTTGACCTACCGCCGCCGTGCGCAGCGTGTGTGGTCGGGACCCGACCACTACGAGTGGTTGTCCGGATACCTCGCAACGAGAGGTCGGCAGCGAGCCGCAGCGCGTGTGATCGCCATCGGTGTGCTTTTCCTCGCCGGCATCGAGGTGCTGATGATGTTCAGTCCCGCCGGTCCGACAGGTGCGGTGCAGCGCGGATGCGCACTTGCGGTCGTGGCGGTGTGCGTGGCGATCTCACTGATCTGGATTCGTCCACGATGGCCGACACGGACAGCGTCGACCGTGTTCGTGCTCGTGTCGGCGGCGTGTATCGGGGTGGCCTGTGTCGTCGAGGCCGACCCGATGTCGGCGATCGCGGCGTGTGGTCTCTACGGTGTGCTCGGCGGCTACATCGGCATCTTCCACTCGGTGCGTCTGCTCGCTGTGAACCTCGCCGTCGCCGTCGCGGTGTCGACGATCGTCGCAATCCGCATCGCCGAGCAGATCGACGCCGTCACCGCCGTGGCGAAACTGCTCGCGGTGCTCGGTGGCATCACCGTCATTCCGATTCTGTGCCAGTTGCTGCTCGAGCGGCTGGGACCCGATGCGATCAATTCCGATACCGACGCGCTGACCGGGCTGCTCAATCGACGCGCCCTCCACTCACGGGCGGCCGACGTGCTCGACGGTTCCACTGGGTCGAGTGGTGCTGTGCTCGCGGTATATCTCGTCGATCTCGACGACTTCAAGCGCGTGAACGACACCTACGGCCACGCGGTCGGTGACGCGGTCCTGAGCACGGTCGCCCGAGCGATCCAGGCGAAGTGCGACGACTCCGCACTCGTGGCGAGAATCGGTGGGGAAGAGTTCGTGATCGCCGAGGTGGTCGCCTCGGATGATGCGGCCATGGCCGGAGCCCGACGTCTTTCGATGGCGGTGTCGCAGACGCCGTACGGGATCACGGCCAGTGTCGGCGCAGCAACCGTTGCGCTCGCCCGTGGCGGCGTCGGCACGCCGGTGTCGGGGCGACTCGGCGAGCTCATCGCAGTCGCCGATCGGGCGATGTACGAGGCGAAGCGGTCGGGTGGCAATGGTTGTCGCCACCATGCCCTCGACGGCACCCGTTTTCCTCAGCGGTGACGCCACAGCCGGGGGAGCAGCATCGACCGTGACGCGTGCTCGCGGGGATGGCTGTTCCTACCGCGCGCCGGCAGGTGCCGACACCGCGTCGAGCGCCGACACGAATCCCACGTAGGCCCTGGGGCCGAGGGCGTCGGCCACCGCACGCTCGACCTGTGCCTCGGCTGCGAGCGCCGGCTCGATGGTCCGTGCGCCCCGCGCGCTCAGGTGGACCACGACGCGGCGTCGGTCGCTCGGGTCGGCGCGGCGGTACACCAGTCCGTTCGTGACGAGATGGTCGACGATGCGGGTGGCGGTGGCGGGCGGCACGACCGCCAACTGGGCGAGTTCGCTCATGATGTGACCGCCGCCCGCCGCGAGGACGGCGAGCACCCGCCACTGTTCATGCGTCAACCCGAGCGTCGACAGCGTCTCATCCAGCGATGTCTCGAGATTCCTCGCCGCTCGCAGCAGACGCGCGAGCAGGGGCAGTTCGACGGCGTTGTCGCGCAGCGTCGGTGTCTGCGGTGTAGTCTGACGGCTCATATGCGGGTCCCGTTCGTCGCAGCGATGTGAACGTGGCGGTCGACCGTCGCAGGGTGGACGATCGCGGATGTCGGAGGAGTCGGATGTCGCATCGCGAGTTGCCGGTCCGCATCGCCTATGTTGTCCCCCTGCAGGGCACGGTGGGAATCTTCGGGCCGTCGTGCGAAGCGTGCGGAGACCTTGCAGTCTTCGAATTGTGCAGTGGTGCAGGGATCCTGGGACGGCCGGTGGAACTCGTCGCGGTCGACGGTGGGCGCGCTCCCGATGTCGTGGCCAGGGAGGTCGCGGCACTGTGGCGCGCGGGCGCGATCGATGCCATCGTCGGGTGGCACATTTCCGCGGTGCGCAAGGAGATCCTTCGCCACGTCGGCGGTGAACTGCCGTATGTGTACGCGGCATTGCATGAGGGTGAGTTTCGCACACCCGGCCTGTTCATGACCGGGGAGGCGCCCGATGCGCAGGTCCTGCCTGCCCTCGACTGGCTGCACCGACAACTCGGTGCGCGGACGTGGTGTGTCGTCGGCAACGACTACGTCTGGCCGAGGCAGATCGCCGCGCGGGCGGAGGCGCATCTCGTCGGCGCCGGGATGTCGTATCGCGGCTCCGTTTTCGCGCCGTTGGGCACATCGGAGTTCACCAGGACTCTGGACTGGCTGGAGGCACGCGGACCCGATGCGGTACTCGTGCTCCTCGTCGGCGACGACGCGGTCCGGTTCGGTAGAGCGTTCGCGCGCAGAGGTCTCGACGAGATCATGGTGCGGTTCAGTCCGATCCTCGAGGAGAACCAGGTCCTCGGCATGGGGCCGAACGCGACGGCCAACATGTTCTCTGCCGCAGGCTATTTCGACACTCTCACGACAGCGGCGACGATGGATTTCGCTGGCCGGTACCACCGTCTGCACGGAGTTGACGCGCCGTCGCTCAACAGCATCGGCCAGTCGTGTTACGAGGCCATCAACGTCCTCGCCGAACTGGCCGGACGCGCGGGTTCGCTCGCCGTTCCCGCGCTGGAGGCGGTCGCACACGGGCTGAGGATCGAGGGCGCGCGCGGTGTTCTTCGGCTCGGCTCCGGAGACACGGACCAGGACGTGTACCTGGCCGCGGCGCGACACCTCGATCTCGACGTGCTCGAGCGGATTCACGTCGCCTGACCGTTCGTCGCCTGACCGTTCGTCGTCAGGCCGTTCCCGCCCGCGCTGGTGTGCAGTACGAGTGGCCCTGCCCCGGGATCGTGACGCACGATGATGTCGGCGATCGACGAATGCAGCTCGAGTCGGATGACCCGCTTGAGGTTGCGAGCGCCGTAGACCCGATCGAAGCCCGCGGTGATGAGGTGTGCTCGCACGGAATCGTCGTACTCCCAGCGTATTCCGCGGGCGTGCAGGTTCTCGGTCAGCCTGGCCAGTTCGAGGTCGACGATGAGTCCGGCATTGCGTTCGTCGAGCGGAGCGAATCGGACCACCTCGTCGAATCTGTTGTAGAGCTCGGGGTCGAAGAACTCCTCCACCGCCCGGTCGACGATGTCGTCGTCGGATTCGGCTGTCGGCGATCCGCCGAGGCGTCGCGGTAGGAGCCGGCGTAACGGCGCCCGCATGCGCACACGACTGTTCGCGGCGAGCTCGGCAGAGCCGAGGTTCGAGGTGAGCAGCACGATCGCGTTGCGGAAATCGATCATCGACGTGCCCGCGGTGAGGCGCAGTGTGCCGCTGTCGAGGATCTGCAGCAGCGAACGCAGGACGGTCGTGTGAGCCTTCTCGACCTCGTCGAACAACACGATGCCCGGACGAGAAAGATTGCCCTCCACCAGTTCTCGGTCGAATAAGGTGAACTGCTCCTTTGCGCCCGCATACCCAGGCGGAGCGCCGGACAGCGATGCCGCGTAGTGCTCCTGGGCCAGTGTGTTCATGTCGATTCGACACAGCTTGTCCGGGTCTCCCGCGATTTCCGCAGCGAGCCGTCGGGCGAGTTCTGTCTTACCGACACCGGTCGGTCCGACGAACAGCAGCGAGGCAATCGGGCGGTGCGGGTCTCGAATCCCCGCGGCGGCGATCGTCAGTCCGCGGACCACCGAGTCGATCGCGTGGTCCTGTCCGATGATCGATCCGCGCAGCGCAGCGGACAGTTGCTCCGGCGAACTGGCGCGTCCCATCCGGAACGAGCGTGCACGACCGGCGGTCAGGTGACCGGAGTTGAGGTCGTCGACCTTCTGAGACAGGTATCCCGACACTGTGCGTCCCTTCCGCGTCCCTTCCATGGCTCCGGCTGTAGAGCCGGCTGTAGATACCGACACCGTCGTCATCGTCGACCTCGCCGTGTGTCCTGCTTCCGAATGAAAGCAGGAATATCGACGTCGCGCTCGGTTGCCGAGCCGGTCTCGTGCACCCGAGGCGCGAGAGCGTCTGCCAAGTAATGATATTCGTACATTCGCGCAATCGCACCGTAACGCAGCCGGATCTAGCCTCGACGTGATAGTACTTCCATTCGGAACAATACCGACGACGGCCGTGGGGCCAGAGGAGACAGCATGCGACACGGAGACATCTCATCGAGTCCGGACACGGTCGGCGTCGCGGTGGTGAACTACAAGATGCCGCGCCTGCACACCAAAGCCGAGGTGCTCGAGAACGCACAGAAGATCGCCGACATGGTGGTCGGCATGAAGACGGGCCTGCCCGGCATGGACCTCGTCGTGTTCCCGGAGTATTCGACGATGGGGATCATGTACGACAACGACGAGATGTTCGAGACGGCCGCGACGATCCCCGGCGACGAGACCGACATCTTTGCCAAGGCCTGCCGCGATGCGCGCACCTGGGGCGTCTTCTCGATCACCGGCGAGCGCCACGAAGACCATCCGAACAAGCCGCCGTACAACACCCTGGTGCTGATCAACGACGACGGCGAGATAGTCCAGAAGTACCGCAAGATCCTGCCGTGGACGCCGATCGAGGGCTGGTACCCCGGCGGCCAGACCTATGTCACCGACGGACCGAAGGGTATGAAGATCTCGCTGATCATCTGCGACGACGGCAACTACCCCGAGATCTGGCGCGACTGCGCGATGAAGGGCGCCGAGCTGATCGTGCGGCCGCAGGGCTACATGTATCCCGCCAAGGACCAGCAGGTACTCATGGCGAAGGCGATGGCATGGGCCAACAACTGTTACGTCGCGGTGGCGAACGCCACCGGATGGGACGGCGTCTACACCTACTTCGGGCACAGCTCGATCATCGGATTCGACGGCAGGACTCTCGGTGAGTGTGGCGAGGAGGACTACGGCATCCAGTATGCGCAGCTGTCGTTGTCGACGATCCGCGATGCACGTAAGTACGACCAGTCGCAGAACCACCTGTTCAAGCTGCTCCACCGTGGTTACACCGGCGTGCTCGCAGGTGGCGACGGAGACAAGGGAGTGGCCGACTGTCCGTTCGACTTCTACAAGAACTGGGTGAACGACGCCGAGGCCACGCAAGCGGCCGTCGAGGCGATCACCCGGGACACCGTAGGTGTGGCCGAATGCCCTGTCTACGATCTGCCGACCGAGAAGACCATGGAAGTGTGATGCCCGGCTGAGGGTCTCGGCCTACCCTCCCCACCCCCGCGGGTTCGGCGGTGCCGACCAGCCGGTGCTGCGACCGCTGCGGCGGTGGGCACCACCCTGCGCGGATGAATTGCGCGCAGGGTGGTCGACCGGTCGGATCGGGCGGTTCGTCGTGGTCGGGATCTCCGCGGTGTCGTCGAGTTGCTCTTCAAGGGGCGGCGCGTCGGCGGAGAGATCGTAGGAGTCGAGATCGAGCAGACGCGCATGGATGATGTGCCGATTCCGCAGCGCCGAGCGCACCGCACGATGGAGCCCGTCCTCGAGGTAGAGCTCGCCCTGCCACCGCACGACGTGGGAGAAGAGGTCGCCGTAGAACGTCGAATCCTCGCTGAGGAGCTTGTCCAGTGCGAGCACCGTGGTGACCGTGACCAGTTCGTCCAGGCGTAGCTGGCGAGGGGGGATCTTCGCCCAACCACGTACGGACAAGCCATGGTCTGGGTAGGGCTTCCCCTCGCGTACACCCTTGAAGATCATCCCGACGCTCTCTCTGTCATTCCCTCGGGCCGCTGCCTCTACGACGACGGTGCGCGTCGCGATCCACCGGATCGATGTCCGTCGTCACCTAGGATGGATACGACCAACTGTATTGGCCAGACGATAGTGCCCTCAGACGTTGGCGGCTCGGGACGGTTCACCCAGCCCGGGCCGTCATCGGAACCGAGTGTATTTGCCCGACCGTAGTGCAGAGTAGGCCCCGAGGAGGTGCGGCGAAGGTGTCGGCGACCGACGATCGACGATTCGAGGTGCTGCGAGCCATCGTGACCGATTACGTGGACACGCAGGAGCCGATCGGTTCGAAGGCACTGGTGGAACGTCATCACC
>NZ_BAFB01000119.1 GCF_000248075.1 Gordonia otitidis NBRC 100426
TTCCAGAATCCCTCGGTGCTGCCGTAGCCGTTGAAGATCCGCAGGGTGAGCACCTTCTGATAGAGCAGGGCGGCGTCGCGTTCGAGCGGGGCGCCCATGGTGACGATGCCGTTGAGGCTGGAGAGATCTCGCGGCTGCCGTTGCTGTTCTGCTGCGAGCATGGCGAGATTTGTCGGCGCTCCGATGAGGAAGGTCAACCGGTAGCGTTCGACCCAGTCGAGGGTGGTCGCCGGGTCGAAGGTGCGCATCGGGACCAAGGACGAGCCGAGATAGAACGTGGGATTGGGCCCCGCGCAGTAGAGTCCGCCGCGATGGAACCACGGCGTCATGTTGAGCGTGCGGTCTTCCGGAGAGAGCGGGAACGCCATGATGACGTCGTGCGCCGAGAAGATCTCGATGGCACTGTTCATCGGAACTGCTTTAGGCATGCCGGTGGTGCCCGAGGTGTAGAGGCGGGTGGTCTCGTTGAACACCCCGCGTGTCGCTCGCGGTGGTGGTCCGTCGACGGGGAGGTCGGCGAACCGGATCGACCTCGGTCCGGAGTCTCCTAGCCCGACGAGTTCGCCTGTGCCCACGCCGATCAGGACCTCCGGAGTGTGGTCGGCACGCTCGATCGCTGCGGTCACGGTGTCGGTGAGTTCGGTGTCGTAGACGTACACCTTGGGTCGGCTGACGTCGAGGATGACCGCCGTTTCGCCCGCGGCCAACCGGAAGTTCACCGGAGACCCGACCGCATTGGCTGCCTGCGTCGCGAGATACAGCTGCGCGAACTCGACGCCGTTGAACAACTGGTATCCGACGACGTCGCCGTCGGCGACGCCGAGCGCGGCGAGACCGGCGGCCAGCGAATCCACCGCCGCACCCAACTCCGCGTAGGTCCACTCGGTGTCGGTGGTCGGATCGATCAGCGCCGTGGCCCCGGCGTAGCGGGACACGTTGCGGCGGAAGCCGTTGAGGTAGGTGAACTCGTTCTCGAAAAAGGCACGGTACTGGTGAGCGTCGTAGACATAGGGCGCTTCGGCAGTGAAGTCGGTGGTGCTCATCGTGATCTCCGTCATCCGGCCATCGTGAGTCCGCCGCTGACGCTGATCACCTGTCCGGTGATGAACGACGCCGCGGGCGAGGCGAAGAACAGGACCGGCGCGGCGACCTCGTCGGGACGGGCGAGGCGTCGGAACGGAATCGCTTTCACGAGAGCCTCTTTGAGCTTGTCGGGCTGGGCTTGGAACAGTGGCGTGTCCGTGGGGCCGGGGCACACGGCGTTGACGGTGATCTGGTAGCGCGCCATCTCGCGGGCCAACGACTTGCTGAGTGCGATCACCCCTCCCTTGGCGCCGGCGTAGATCGATTCGCCCGCGCTGCCGACCCGTCCGGCGTCCGACGCCAGATTGATCACGCGACCACCCTGCCAGCCATCGGATGTCGACGCTTCGACCATCCCGGGCAGGAACGCACTCGCCATGTGGACCGGGCCGAGGTAGTTGATCGCGACGACCTTCTCCGCGAATTCGGTACTGGCATTGAGGAATTGGTCGGTGCGGTCCCAACCGGCCGCGTTGACGAGGATGTCCGGTACGCCGACCTCGGCGGTGACGGCGTCGCGAAGTGCGTCGACCGCGGTGCGGTCGGCCACGTCGACGGCCATCGGCACGATCGCGGAGTTCTGCTCCGCGGTGCGCTTGGCGGCGTCAAGGTCGAGGTCGGCGGCGACGACGGTGGTGCCCTGTTCGGCGAATGCGAGGGTGATGGCTTTGCCGATGCCCGAACCGGCGCCGGTGACGACGGCGATGTTGTTGGTGCTCATTGTGTGTGGCTCCTGGTGGTTGTCGCGGTGGCTTACGGCGTCAGGCGCCGACGTACTTGTTGAAGTCGGGTGCGCGCTTCTCGGCGAAGGCCTGTGCGCCTTCGAGCCCTTCCGGGGAGTGGGTGAAGAGGTCGAGTGCGCTCATCGCGAGGTTGGACAGCCCGGCCTGGTGGTCGGAGTCGGCGTTGAAGCTCTGCTTCAGGAACCGGAGGGTGGTCGGGGACTTCTCGGCGATCTCGGCTGCGACCTTCTTGGCCTCGTCGAGCAGGTCTGCTGCGGGGACCACCCAGTTGACCAGGCCCCAGCGCTCGGCGGTCGCGGCGTCGTACTGACGGCAGAGGTACCAGATCTCGCGGGCCCGTTTCTCGCCGACGACGCGCGCGAGATATGCGGAGCCGAACCCGGCGTCGAATGATCCGACCTTGGGGCCGGACTGCCCGAAGCGTGCGGTGTCTGCCGCGATGGTCAGGTCGCAGAGCACGTGCAGCACGTGACCGCCGCCGATCGCCAGGCCGTTGACCGCTGCGATGACCGGCTTGGGGATGTCGCGGATGACTTTGTGCAGGTTGCCGATCTCGAACATGCCCGACTCCGACGGTCCGTAGTCGCCGGTCTCGGCACGCTGCTTGACGTCGCCTCCGGTGCAGAACGCCTTCTCGCCCGCACCGGTGAGGATGACGGCCTGCACGTTGCGGTCGGCCCATGCGCGGCGGAAGGCGTTGATCATCTCCTCGACCGTCTTGGCGCGAAATGCGTTGTAGCGCTGCGGCCGATTCATCGTGATGATCGCGGTCGGACCTTCGACGACGTACTCGATGTCCTCGTAGGCTGCGGTGCTCTGGCTCATGTCGGTGCTCCTTCGCGGTGAACTCTGCCGATCGGTGACCGGAACTTCATAGTGAATGAACGTACATTCACTCCCGTGGGCGTGTCAAGGGTCACACCTCTGTTCGGTGGCTGTTGCTGCTAGCTGACCCGTGGGGTGCGCGTCAGTACGCGCTCCCGCTGAACGGCGCCGCGCGGTCGCACGGCACCGGCCGTGGATGCGTGGGATCGAGCGCGTTGAGCACGAAGAACGCCGCGCGCCGCGAGCCCGCGATGCCCGCATGCTCGGTGAGATCTGCCGGACATCCGTCCTGAACGACGATGTTGTGCACGTTGTGCCCGCCCGGCGGCAGGCCGAGTGTGTACGGGACGACGGCTTCGTCGTAGCGGGTCGCGATGTTGGTGTAGGTGATCTCGGGGTAGTAGTACCCGCCCGCCGCGATGATGCGCATGACCTCGGATGTGGGGTCCAATTCGGCACACCCCTGGCAGATCGGGGTCTGCGCCGCGGAGATCCCGAGCCGACGGACCGTCGGTAGCAGCTGGTCGGCGCCGGCGACTTTCGACCCACGCCAGGCGGGTGCGATGGACACCTGCTTGTCGATCTTGCCGCGCCCGCCGAGGACTTTCGCGTAGTAGGCGGGCACCACGGTGCCCTGCGAGTGTCCGACGACGTCGACCTTCGACGCGCCTGTCGCGGCGAGTACCTTGTCGACGAATCGCCCGAATTGTGCTGCGCTGTCTTCGATCAGCCCCATGCCGCCCACCGCGGGACCGGGCCACGGCAGATCGTCGAGTGCGCCGTAGGTGAGCGCGAAGACGCAGTAGCCCTCGTTCTTCAGTAGCGGAACGTATGCGCCCCAATTGGTTTGCTGCGACCCGCCGGTACCGTGTGCCAGCACGACGGGGTAGGGATGCTTCGGCGTCGGACGACAGGAGAAGTCGTTGGAACCCGGGAGTGAGCCGCCGTGGTGTGCCAACTCCCCGGGTATGCCCGAGAAGAAGTTGAACGTGACCGGAATCGGGGTTGCCGACGCGGTTCCCGCTGTCGTCGTTCCCACGATCGCCGCGAGCACCGCGGCGACCGCGGCCACCAGAGAGAATCCCCGAATTCGCATGAACACCGAACCTAGCAACTGCTTGGTCGATGCGCGGGGTTTGCGACGAACCTGTCCGCCTGCTAGTCCAGCCCGCGCTGGGCGGTACGGTCGCCGCGCCGTGACGCGGCGCGCTGGATGAGGAACACCCCCGTGCCCAGTACCCCGACCGCCAGACCCACGAAGCACACCGCCAGAGTGCGGCCGCCGCCCCAGCCGGTCGCCCACACGACAATCGTCGCGACGAGCCACGCGACCATGCCGACGACGATCACCGGCTCGGGAGCGCGGAGTGCGGGCGGCAGTTGGGGGATCTCGGGTTCATCGGCCACGCAGGACAGGGTAACTTCCCCCTTGTGCCAAGCGATCCCTCGAGTGAGCCGCCACAGCCATCGAATACCGACGCCCAGTCGACGCCCACAAGCGCCCAGTCGACGCCCGCAAGCGCCCAGTCGACGCCCGCAAGCGCCCAGTCGACGGGGCGGTTGGGTGCTGTCGACCGCTACTTCAAGATCAGTGAACGCGGCTCGACGCTGAGCCGCGAGGTCCGCGGCGGCCTCGTCACCTTCTTCACCATGGCCTACATCGTGGTGCTGAACCCCATCATCATCGGCGGGATCCCGGGCGAGTCCAAGAACGCCGACGTCCTCGGCAACGTGCTGCCCATCGCACAGGTCGCCGCGGTCACCGCGCTGGTCGCGGGTGTCATGACGATCATCTTCGGCCTCGTCGCCAACTATCCGTTCGCGATCGCCACGGGTTTGGGGATCAACAGCCTGCTGGCGGTGACCATCGTCCCGGAGGTCACCTGGCCGGAGGCCATGGGGCTCGTGGTCGTCGACGGCATCATCATCGTCATCCTGGCGATCACCGGATTCCGGACCGCGGTGTTCAACGCCGTCCCCGCAGAACTGAAAGCGGCGATCGCGGCGGGCATCGGCTGCTTCGTGGCGTTCATCGGCTTCGTCGACGCCGGGTTCGTGCGCCGCATCCCCGACGCCGCGAACACCACCACGCCCGTACAACTGGGCTTCGGCAACTCGATCACAACGGTGCCCACCCTGATCTTCGTGATCGGCGTCCTGTTGATGGGCGTCCTGATGGTGATGAAGGTGCCGGGTGGTCTGCTCCTGGGCATCATCATCACCACGATCATCTCGATCATTCTCGAGTCGACGCTGCATCTGGGATCCGGCGCGCAGAAGCAGGGCGGCTGGTCGCTGTCGGTGCCCAAGATCCCCGACTCCGCCGGAGGGTTGCCCGACCTGAGTCTGGTCGGCAATGTCGACCTGTTCGGCGCCTTCACCCGTATCGGCGTGCTCGCCGCGTGTGTCCTGGTGTTCGCACTCGTCCTGTCGAATTTCTTCGACGCCATGGGCACGATGACAGGACTCGGCCGTGAGGCCGGTCTGGCCGACGACAAGGGCAACCTGCCCGGCGTCGGCAAGGCGCTCGTCGTCGAGGGAACCGGCGCGATCGCCGGTGGTGTGGCGTCGTCGTCGTCGAACACGGTCTTCGTCGAATCGGCGTCTGGCATCGCCGAAGGCGCGCGGACGGGACTGGCCAACATCGTGACCGGTGGGCTCTTCATCGTCGCGATGTTCCTGACGCCGCTCTACGAGGTGATCCCGTCCGAGGCCGTCGCGCCCGCTCTGGTCATCGTCGGTGCGCTGATGATGGGTCAGGTCACGCGGATCGACTTCACCAGGTTCGAGTACGCACTCCCTGTGTTCCTCACGATCGTCACCATGCCCTTCACCTACTCGATCGCCAACGGTATCGGCGTCGGATTCATCAGCTGGGTCGTGATGGCGGCCGCGTCGGGCAAGGCGCGCAAGGTGCATCCGCTGATGTGGGGGATCGCGATCGTCTTCGCCCTCTACTTCGCGCGTGAACCCATCTCGAACCTCATCGGTTGACGTCCAGGCCTCTGACGATGTCCGTCGGGCCCGGATCTGACCGCGCAGTAAGGAAATGCCTTACCGCCGAGTAACATTCGGCGGGGGTG
Organism: Gordonia otitidis NBRC 100426; assembly: GCF_000248075.1. Classification (GTDB taxonomy): domain Bacteria; phylum Actinomycetota; class Actinomycetes; order Mycobacteriales; family Mycobacteriaceae; genus Gordonia; species Gordonia otitidis. The sequence goes on from NZ_BAFB01000119.1 coordinate 5,735, forward strand.
TGATTGTCGTCTGTTCGGGTACCAAAACGTCTGTCGACATCGGCAAATGTGGTCGGGCGAACTACTGTTGTCGTCGTGAGTACACCGAATGACGACGGGTTGTCGGGGGCCCTGGCGCTGGCGATCGTGCGCCTTGCTCGTCGATTGCGTCTTCGTCGACAGAATCAGCTTGTTTCTCTGACCCAATTGTCGGCCCTGTCGACGCTGCACATCGAGGGAGCCATGACGCCGGGTGCCCTTGCTGCAGCCGAACGCGTGAAGCCGCCGTCGATGACCCGGGTACTGGCCTCGCTCTCGGATCTCGGAATGATCGAGAGGGCCCCGCACCCGACCGACGGGCGCCAGGCGATCGTCACGCTCGCACCCGCCGGCGAGGACGTGATCGTCGCCGAGCACGCCGCACGTCGTGCATGGTTGTCCGATCAGATCGACGCGCTCACCGACGACGAGCGCGCCACCCTGCGGCAGGCCATTCCGGTACTCGCGAAACTGATCAGCGAGACCGACGAGCCGACCTGAGTCGATCGCTGACGCCTCGCGGTCAGAAGAACGTCCCGGAGAACGGTGCCTTCTCGACCGCGAAAGCCTGCGTCAGCGCACGCAGTGTCTGCTCGGAGTCCGTCCACAGGCGATCGGCGTGTGCGAAGAGCGAAGGTGCCACGCCGCCGAGGAACAGGCTCGAAAGAACTGAAACATCCATGCGCACAGTAGGTTTCGATGTCGACGGTGCGATGATGGCGCCGCCACCACGGATCGAGACGTCGTACACTCCAGCGCGCTGGCGGTAACCGTCGGTGACCTCGAGAACCATGTCGAGGTCGGCCGAGTACTGGCGCGCGGCGAGCGCTGCGGGAACGTCGAGAATCGACACCCACATCTTGTCGGCGCGTCCGGTGACCGGAGCGGCCCGCAGATCGGTGAGTTTGGCGCGCAGCGGGTCGTCGACCGGAATCGACGCGGTCAACGAGGGCACCAGGTCGAGTCCGGTCAGCACCCGCCACAGTTCGGTGTGCGCGGCGTCGGTGACGGCGAACAGTTCCTCCACCTCGCCGCGCACCTGGCCGGCCGAACTCTTGTGGATCCGGTAGCTGGCGTATCCGTCCGGGTGCAGCAGGTAGTGCAGACCACTGGCGGCCGGAGGCCGTTCGGATCGGCGGTCGGCCAGGATGGGCGCCCACCACTGCGGGGTTCGTGCGAGTGCGCCGGGACGCGTGCGCGCCCACCGCGCGTGGATGTCGGGAATCGCAGCGGCGACCTGCTCCGGCGTGGCGAAATAGACCTCGGGATGATCGGGGGCGGCCGCGCGCAGGGTCGGTTGTCCCGGCGTGATTTCCACGCTCTCGGCGAAGCACGCCGGACCGAAACCGAACCGCTCGTATATGGTTCCCTCCGAGGCGGTGAGGATCGCGAACGCGAATCCCTCGTCCTCCCATTGGGTGAACAACTCGGTGATCATCCGCCGCAGGATGCCGCGACGTCGGTGCGTCGAGGCGACCGACACCCACGACAGTCCTGCCGCGGGCACCTGCGTGCCTCCCGGAACGGTCATCTGCATCCGATAGAACATCGACACCCCGACGAGCGGATGGGTGTCGTGCCAGGAGTCGCGAACGAGTACGACGTCGGAATCGGCAACCTTGCCACGGAGATCCGCGCGCTCGTCGTCGGAGATCGGGTTCCTCATCGCGAACGCCCGGGCATCTGTGGTGATGATCTCGTCCCAGTCGGCGTCTGTGCCTCGCGTCAGTTCGAGTGTGGTGGTGCGGGTGTCGGATTCGGTCACCTCACAACCGTGTCACATCGCCCGATGCCGTGTCTCCTGGGTATGAGGTTGTTCGCTGGGTCGAGTCGGTCTGTGCTCGCCGGTCGCGCCCACACGAGCACCCGTGTCGATCCTCGCACCTCGCGGCAGGCAGACTGGACCGCGTGCCCGAGCCCGTGTCCGCCCGCCCGCTGTCGGTCGACGTCATCGACATCGACGATGCCGACGACCCGCGTGTCGACGACTTCCGCGACCTCAACTCCGTCGACCGTCGGCCCGACCTTCCCACCCTGCCGGGCGGCCGGCCCGGAAAAGGGCTCGTGATCGCCGAGGGCGTTCTCGTGGCGCAACGGATGATCGCCTCCCGGTTCGCGCCGCACGCCTTCCTCGGCGTCGACAAACGCCTGACCGAGCTCGCCGACGATCTGCGTGCCCCCGGCCTGTCCGGTGTGCCGTTCTACCGCGCGTCGGCCGATGTGATGGCCCAGATCGTCGGGTTCCACCTGAACAGGGGAGTTCTCGGCGTCGCGCGCAGACCGGTCGGACTGCAGGTCGACGACGTGCTCGCCACCGCGCGAACCATCGCAGTGCTCGAGGGCGTCAACGACCACGAGAACATCGGCAGCATCTTCCGCAATGCGGCAGGCCTCGGGGTCGACGCCGTGCTGTTCGGCTCCGGCTGTGCGGATCCGCTGTATCGCCGTTGCGTCCGGGTGTCGATGGGGCACGCACTCCTCGTGCCGCACGCACGGTTCGACGACTGGCGCGGCGCGCTCGACCTTCTCGCAGAACACGGTTTCACGACGGTGGCACTCACCCCCCGAGAGTCCGCGGTCCCGCTGGCCGACGCGGTATCCGCCGACAAGGTGGCTGTGTTGGTCGGTGCCGAGGGACCGGGACTCAGCGAGGCCGCGATCCGCGGCTCGCACATTGCCGCGCGCATTCCGATGAGCCGGGGCACCGATTCACTCAACGTGGCCACCGCCGCGGCGATCGCCTTTTACGAGCGCGTCCGATCGGGCACGATTACCGGGTGAGCTTCGCCGAATACGACGACGAGTACCTCGGGAGCCCTGACTATTCAGTCGGGACCACAGGCGAGCCGACGCCATGGGCCACAGGTCTCCTGGTGGCGGCGGCCTGCGCCGTCTACTGTTCGCTGCTGCTCGTGGGCCTCTGGGCGCTCGTCGCCGACATCACGCCGTGGACGTCTGGGTCCCGGTGGATCGGGGTCGTCGTCGCCGTGCTCGTCGCGGGCGGGCTCGGCTGGACGCTGTGGGCGCTGCGTGACCGGCCGGTGTGGCGATGGATCGTCTGGGGTGCGCTGATCGGGTTCCTCGCCGGAGTCGGGTCGTCGGTCGCGCTCGCGGTGCTCAATCCCTGAGTCCGCGCGTGACCGGCACCCCGAGTCGAGGGTTCAGGTGCCGGTGCCGAACCCGAAGTACCGTGCGACCCGGCGCGTCCACCCCTCGGACTGGTCGGTCTCGACGTATTCGCTCTCGACCGATTCCTCATCGACGTCACCGACGTTGTCGTCTGCGATCGGCGGCACGGGCTCGGTCACCGCTTCCCTTACCGTTGCTTCGTCCCTCAGGGTGGTCTCGGGTGGCCGCTGGGTGGCCGGGTCGGAAGAGTAGTCGTCGGCGTGGGCGTCGATCGGTTCGGCGACAGGTATGCCGACCGCCGGGGTGTCCACGGGAACCGCGGGGGTGTCGACGGGAAGTGACGACGACGGGGGTTCGTCCGGTTGGTCACCCTGAGGTGGCGCCACGACGTCCGACGGCCGGCTCTGCTCCGGCGCCCGTTCCGGTTCGCCCGCGTCGTCTCCGAGCGCAGGTCTCGGGTCGTCGACCACGGCCTGCGCGACGGGCGGCTGCAGCTGTTCCCGGGCGTTCGCCGCTGCAGCGGTGGCGGCGGCGGTGGCAGCAGCAGCTGTGGCACTGGCCTCGCGATAACGCTCGGCGTCGGCGTCGGTCGGTTCGTAATCGGCCGGCCTGATGGCGAAACCGGTGACGGGGATCGAGAGCGGTTCCAGATCACTGGGCGCCAGCGGTCGGGTGAACCGGAATCCCAGCCACTCGCGGTTGCCCTGCTCGGCGAGTTGCTGCGGATGGAAAGGTAACGCCAGCGGGTCGGGTGCGACGCCCGGCGCATAGCGCAGCGGATGTTCGCCCGCCCAGAACGGCTTCTCGAACGGGTACGGCAACCCCTCGTCCTCGATGATGCTGACGGGGTCTGCGGCGAAGGACCGGCGCAGCGTGCCGCCTTCCCATCGTGCGAAAACACCTGTCGCCGAGTCGGGTTCGGTGTAGAGCAGCACTGCTGCCGCACTGTCGGGGATCGACGCCGCGGTGCGGATGGTCTCCACGGTGCGTGTCAGGGTGGACGGCTTCGACGTCGCGAACAGTGAGCACGACACCACCGTCAGTGGACCGTAGGAGCCCGCGAAGACCTGCGAGTCGTCGGAGTCCATGGCGGTGGCGAGATTGGTGTCGACGGACGGGACGAGAACGCTGTCGCCGTAGATCGCCGAGGAGATCTTCTTGGCGGCGTCGACGTCGTTGGTGACACCGGACCGGAGGACGTCAACAGGGGCGTCGGTGTCGATGAACCACAGGGTGACTGCGCGTGCGGACATGGAGGCCGGTGCTCAGCTGTTCCCGTTGCTGCGCACGCCGAGCAGCACGTCTTCCCATGCGGGCACCGCGGGCTTGCGCGACTTGCGTCGACGATGCTCTGCGGTCTTGTCGACGTTCGACGTCGAGGAATCGGAGTCGTCGCTAGCTTGCCCGGTCGACTGCTCGGGGGGTGCAGGCGCGCCGCGGTCGTCGTGCGGCTCCCGGGCCTCGTCGACGACGATCGGCTCCTGCGCGGCCTCGTCGTCGAGCCCGAAGTCGAGCGTGTACGTATCGTGCTCCACCCGCACCTCGACGTGTCGCGAGCGCTGAGCGCCGATCAACGCGTCGGCGTCGAAGGTGACCTCTTCGTGGTCGTCGTCGGCCGACGTCATGACGGGAGTACTGACCGGGATGAGTCGACGTCGCGGTTCGATGGTTTCCGGGTGGATGAGCTCCTCGGCGAGGTCGTCGAGCGGATCGGCGGTGCCGCCGTGCGAGCCCGGCATGAAACGCCAGTGTGCGTGGTGTTCGGTGTGGCCGACCTGCCAGTTGACCTGCACCACCCAGTGGCCGTCGTCGCCCTTCCATGCGTCCCAGGTGGCGTCGGAGGGATTCTGGCCGTAAGCGGCGAGCCCCTCGGTGACGGTGTCGCCGAGCGTCTCGGTCGACGGCCCGTCGTGGC
>NZ_BAFB01000118.1 GCF_000248075.1 Gordonia otitidis NBRC 100426
CTCGCGGCGACTCGCCGCCCGGATTGTTCGTCGCCTGTGCCGCTCGCAGCGACCACGGCGAACCGGCTGGTGCGGGCGGCTACACTCTCGACGGTGAGGTCGCTCGGATGTGGGGTGGCGCCGTACTCCCCGCACATCGGGGTCGCGGCGTGTACCGAGCGCTGATCGTCGCCCGATTGCATGATGCCCGACACCGGGGAGCCTCTCTCGGACTGGTCCATGCCGAGACCGCAACCTCCTCGCCCCTGCTGCAACGCATGGGATTCCGGAAGTTCGGTGAGCGGGCGATCATCGAGTTCGGCATCTGAGGACAGCGCATGGATCTCGACGACGCGCTCGACGAGTTGTATGGATGCGCTCGGGACGAATTCGTCGGCAGACGGCGTGAACTGACACGCTCGGCGCGGAGTGCGGGCAATCCCGACCTCGCCCGCGAGATCGACCGGGTGCGAAAGCCGACCCAGGTCGCCTGGTTGCTCAACCAGTGGATTCGTCGATCACCGTCAGACCTCGACCCGGTGCTGGCAGTCGCCGACGAACTCCGTGAGGCGCAGCGCCGTTCGTCGGCCGACCTCCTGCGCGAACTGGCCGTGCGACGACAAGAGGTTGTGCACACCGCGACAGCGCGTGTGCGTGCCTTCGCTTCTGGTATCGACCTTGCCATGAGCTCGACAAGCGAGCGGGAGACAGTCCAGACACTGCGAGCGGCGATCGCCGACCAAGGGGTGGCCGAACTGCTGCGCCGCGGAAGGCTAGTCACCGCGATGGAATACAGCGGATTCGGACCCGCGGGATTGGTGGCGCTCGCAGACTCGGCCGAGTCGGTCGGCGGTCCGACTACCGAGGGCTCACCGACTTCTCCTGAGTTTTCGTCCGGACCCGAGGGTAGCGAGAACGCACCGGTCGCAAGTGAACAGGAGATCGCCGCAGCTCGGTCTGCCCTTGACCGGTGCACCGCCGACGTGCAGTCGGCCACTGTCGAACTCGACGCTGCACAGCGCAGCGTAGACGACACCGAACACGCCGCCGCCGACCTCGCGGATCGCGTCACGCGGCTGCGCACTGAACTCGCACGTGCCGAACAGGAACTGCGCTTCGCGCAGCGTGCTTCCGACTCAGCGGTGGCCCAGCGGGAGCACGCCGTCGCCGTTCTCGAATCCGCGTCCGACGCGCAGGTGCGGGCGCGGGCGCGTTTCGACGCTTTGGTGAGCGACACCGACCACTGAGTGAATGAGCCACGTGGGGCAGCCGACCCGAGGTAGTCGGCTGCCCCTCCGGTGGGCGGCGCCAGCCTGTATGGAGTTCTCAAGGATCGTGCACGGTCCCGTTGTCGTCGACGGGTGTGCTGGGCTGTGGTCAGCAGCGCTACGCGTGAATCACGCTGCGGCCGGGAGGCTGTCGAGGTTCATGGTGCGTCGGTGGTAGGACATGATCGGCTCTCGGTTCGGGTCGACGGCGGCAGGCGGGATGAGCCAGGGATGGCGGTCGTGAGCGACGACCACATCCCAACCGCGGTGGTGGACGTCGTCGTGGCAGGAGGTACACAGCAGACACCCGTTGTCGAGATCTGTCTCACCGCCGTCGGCCCAGTGCACGATGTGGTGGGCCCGACACCAGGACGCGGGTGCGCCGCATTTGATGCAGCATCGGTCGCGCTTGGTGAGGGCACGCCGTTGCGGACGGGTGAACAGGCGTTTGGTGCGGCTGACCGCGAGTGGGACTTCTTCGCCGTCGGTGATCATCACCGTGACGTCGGCGTCGCATGCGAGGCGTCGTGCGGTGGCTTGGGTAACCGCGCCCATGAACGGCAGCGTCGAGAGTTCGGGGGTGGCCGCCGGGATGGTCAAACCGACTTGGGCGGGGCTGGCCAGACCGGTGAACTGAGGGCTGATCACGTTGTCGCAGCTGGTTTTCGGCGATGTATCGCGGATCGCGTTGCCGGTGGCGAGGTCGAGGAGGATCTCGAGGGCGTCGGCATATCGTTGTTCGGCCCCACGCGGATCGCGGGAGCCGTCGGGTTAGGGTGTGGGTGCGGAGAGCCGGTCGATGGCGGTCAACAATTTCTCGCCGGCGACGGTGTCGAGATCGGCTTTCACCCGTAGGCGGCCGTCGACCTTGGTGGCGGTGAGCGTGTTGATGGAGCGGTCTTCGGCAGGCGGTAAGCCGCCCGTGGAATCGGCGCGCACATTGCCGAGCGTGCGGGCGTAGTCGATGATGTCAGCGGGTTTTGCTCCCGAGAATGCTTGGGAGGCAAGTGCTGAGGCGTACTCGCGACGGTCGTCGACGTCGATGGAAGTGGCACTGCGTTGTTCGATGTGGGTCAGCCCCCGCACGATGGCGTCGACATGTGCGGCGGAGAATGCGCCATCGGCAGCGTATCCGTCGACAGTCCCCAAGCTGCCGATGGCGCGGCCGATGCGAACCAGACGGTGAGCCTCAGACGGCGCTAGGCCGAGTTCGGCCAACTCCTCGGTCATGGTGCGGCCGTGACGTTTATCGACGCCGAGCCGACCCAGTGCGTGGGTATGAGCGGCGAGTTGGTGATCGGTCACGTTGCGCAGCTCGATCAACTGGCGCACCGTGTCGTGTACGACGGTTGAGTCTTCGCTGTGCGCGGTGAGTAACTCGCGCACCAGGGCCGTCGCAGTACGCAGCGCAGCAACGAGGGTGGGAGTGTCGGGGGTGGCATCCGTGGGGGCGGCCGCGGGGCTGATCACCGAATCGGTCATGACTCCAAAGTACACGAATGTGTGTTCGATTCAAGGCCTGTTTTCGCTGGTAAGAGCCCTGTGAATAACCTGCCTTGAGGTTCGGAAATTGTCGGTGGTTGGTGCTATGAGGGCTGGATTGGCGTCGACGCTACCGGCGCATGGTCGACGAAAACCTGTTGTGCGGCGCGACCGCGGTCCTTAGAGTCTTGTCTCGCGCCATTCAGGGTCGACCGATACCCGCTCTGGCGCAGGACGTTTGACAACTGAATTGAAAACACCTGTGCGGCATGGCGCATAAGCCGGAGTGATTCGGTGAAAGGCGGGTGACATCCGTCGCCGGGAGCAGTCCCGGTACCCCATGCACTCCGAGTCGGAACCTTCACCTCAGGGTGGAGGCAACGTCGAAACGATCTGACGGTGTGAACCGGGAGAGCCGATCGGTGACCCGACACCAGCCAGGTGTCGTCAGTAGCGACGAATGTTGCGGCGAGGGAAGGAACTCGAGTCCGAGATGGAGCGTGGATACCCATCCAAGAAGCGAAAGCCTCTTCCCGATGACATCGTGACAGTGTCCTAATCCCTGACGCCGCAAGGTGAATCAGGGCATCGCTCGAGCCCGCAAGGCCCGAGCGGTGTTCACGCGCCGGTAGCGGTGGCGGAGAGACCGGCCAGTCTCTCTTCGACGTGACAGCGGTGGAGAAGCGGTCGTCGTAACGCGTGGTGCCACGAACGGCACTGGACATGGTGACTACCGTCGAGAGGCGGTGGACACGCTGCAAACCCCGGCGGGGAACACGGCATGCACAAGGTCACCGAGAGCAGGGAAGTAGTCTCATTCCCCGCACACAACACCTGCCTGTCACGGCAGGTCGAGAAGCTCCTCATAGAAGCCCCCGAATCGGCGGCCCGGTTCGACGAGATGCACCTCGAGAATCCAATGACACTCGCGTCCGGAGGCGTCGCGTCGACGCATCGGACCAGAGGAACCGGGCGCAACGTAGCTTTCGATGTCGTCACCCGAGATGTTCTCACGGGGGAACTCACCCACGAGATGCCCGGCGATCTCGCCCCCGAAGTGCCAGCCGTCCTTCTCACTGATTTCGACGACGTGGTCGAAGAGTTCGGCTCCCGTGACGTCGGGATGCGCGCGGAAGTACTCCCGGCCCGCATCCCAGATGCGGGGAAGTGCCGCAGCCAGACGGTGTTTGAGCGGATCCTCGCCGAGAACATAGGTCCGTCCGAAATCGGCCTCCCAATCCTCGAAGATCGGACCGAAGTCGAGGAAGAGGATGTCGTCGTCGGCGATGATGCGGTCGGGCGGATTGGCGCGAAAGGTCTCCAGGGTGTTCTCCCCGGCCCGGACGATGCGTTTGTGCCAGTGCTTGGTCACCCCGAACATCTCGTTCGCCAGATCGCGAATCTCGTCGGACAGCGCCCGTTCGCTCACTCCGGATCTGATCAGCCCCCGCGTCGTGACGGCGTCGAACAGTTCTTCCGCATGCGCTTGGGCGTCGAGCAAACTGTCGACGCGCTGCTGTTCTGTTGATGTCATCGGACGTGTCTCCCTTCGGCGCGGACGAAACGTCCGGGTTCGATCTCGATCACATCATGTCGTCGCAGCTGCCGCTCGATGTGAAGTGTTGCAGTGCGCCGCTCGACCGCGTCGACGAAGGGCATCGACACGTGTGGTCGATAGACGAGCCGGTGCCTCGCAATATCGTCGAGAGTGCGTGGTTCGGCGAGGAATTCGAGGAGCCGGGCGTCCCGGCGGTGAATGACCGCCGCGAAGTCGTCGAGGCGTCGGCGGAACTCGACAGCACCGTCGATCACACCCTTTTGGTGGAAGGTGCCGTACCAACGTGCATCGATTCCGCGCACCGTCTCGATGGACGCAAGGTAGTCGTCGAGGCTGCTGCCGACGTCGCCGTACATCGGACCGAAGGAGGTCAGATCGATGTCGGCGACATAGCAGAATCCGATGGGTTCGATCAGGACTCCGCAGTGTCCGGCGGTGTGTCCGGGCAGGTGGATGAGTGTCGCGCTGAGGTCGCCGAGATCGAAACTGTGATCGCCTTCCACCGCGATGGCATCCGGCCGCCCCGGCGGCAGGTCGAACTGGTCGAGGATGTGCTGTTCGACGGCCTCGCGATGCTGCGCGGGTTGGCCGAATCCGTCGATCATCGCCGCCAGTGAGCGGACGCCCCCGACATCTTCGGTGTGCACGTGGACCGGACACCCGAAATGCTTGAGTCCGGCGATGTGGTCTTCGTGCGCGTGACTGATCATCACCGCATCGGCGCCGACTGGATCGTGCGTGACTTCGAGCGATGGATCGATCACCAGGGTGGCCTCGGAGCCGTTCACTACCACGGTGTTGCCGTAGGGGTAGGCGCCGCCGTGCGCTGACTCCAGCACGGTGACGGGCCCATACGGTGACGCGGCGTCGAGTGTCGTCATCGCGCGTGACCTGTCAGGAGCCAGGATCGTGCTGCGCGCATGTCGGTCAGCTTAGTCACCTGGGCGTGCTCGTATCCGAGTGCCTACCCACCGGGTCGTCGAGCGATCCACAGACCTGTCGGGCGCGCTGAAGGTGCTCGCGCGGGAATGCCGTCCTGGCCATTCGGGTTGCCACTGACATGACTGACGCGTCGTATGACCCACGGGATCTCATAGCGGACACCAGTATCGGCATCCTCGCCACGATCAAGGCCAATGGAGTTCCTCAGCTGTCACCTGTCACGTCCGTGTACGACCGTGAGTCCGACACCATCCTCGTGTCGATGACCGACGGCCGTGCCAAGACAGCCAATCTGCGCCGGGACCCGCGCGCTGCGATCGAGTTCACCAGCCCGGACGGATACACCTGGGCGACCGCTGAGGGCGATGCCGAACTCATCGGGCCGTCAACCGACGTCGATTCACCGGAAGTGGATGCACTTGTCGACTACTACCGGCTCGGAGCAGGGGAGCATCCTGACTGGGCAGAGTATCGAGAAGTCATGGTCACCGACCGTCGGGTACTTCTGCGACTCCACGTCACGCATGTGTACGGCGCGAAACTGCGCTAGCTGACGAACAAGCCCCGGACCCGTCAGCGGGTGGGGTCGCTGTATCGCAGCGACGCCGCGGTGCGGATCAGGTGGTCGTGCTCGGCGACGCTGGTGGCGCGCCGTGCCGCCTCGGTGTACGCATCTGCTGCTGCACCTCGGTCGTCGGCGAGCTCGTACAGGTGGCCACGGACCGCATGCCAGCGATAGTGATCGTCGAGAACCGTTGCAAGCTCGTCTATTTCAGTTAGCCCGACAGAGGGCCCGCGAGCATGTCCGACGGCGACGATTCTGCCGAGTACCGCCGCTGGGTCGTTACGAACAGGGTTGTCGCTCAACGCGACGAGGTCGTCGTACCAGGAGAGAATCTGCTCCCAGTCGGTTTCCGCGGCACTGGCAGCGTCGTCGTGCAGTGCCGCGATCGCGGCTTCGATCTGATACCGCCCCGGTGGGCGATCCTCGGTCTGATCGGCGAGCGCGGACTGCAAAATGTGTACTCCACGGGCTATCTGTCCGCGGTCCCAGAGCGTCCGGTCCTGACGGTCGAGGGTGATGATCGAGCCGTCGGCGGCGTGCCGTGCGGGCAGGCGGGCATGGTTGAGCAGCATCAGTGCAAGCAGTCCACGTACCTCCAGTTCGTCCGTGTGCAGCGTGAGTTGCCTGGTGAGCCTGATGGCCTCGACCGCGAGATCGACGCGGCCGCCGTGACCGGTGGTGTAGATCAGGTAGAGGACACGCAGGACGACCGCTACATCGCCAAGGCGATCGAAGGTGCGCCCGCGCAGTTGGCGTTTGGCACGACTGATCCGCTGAGCCATCGTCGATTCGGGGACATAGAACGCGGCGGCGATCTCCCGCGTCGTCAATCCGCCGACTGCGCGGAGGGTCAGTGCGATCTGCGATGCGGGCGCGAGGTCGGGGTGGCAGCAGCGGAACAGCAGCAGAAGGGTGTCGTCGCCCTGCTCGGTGATGGGTGGCTCGGACTCGGCGCCGTCGACGGTGGCCAGTTGTCGTCGACGTCGTGCGGCGTCGGCACGTCGCGCGTCGATCAGGCGACGCGTCGCAACACTGACCAGCCAGGCCGTCGGGTCTCGCGGCGGACTGTCGGGCCAGACCCGAAGAGCGTCGATCACAGCGTCCTGAATCGCGTCCTCGGCGGCGTCGAAGTCCTCGCCGCGCCTGATCAGCTTTGCCAGTGCCACCGGGACGAGGGACCGCAAGACCTCCTCATCCCGGGCGGCATGGCTCATGTGTTCTCGAGGTCGGATGGTGCCGCCGACATCACCTCACGGATGTCGAGCCATTCGTACAGGGGTGCACCGCCCGGACCGGGCTCCGACGATATGTAGGCCGCGATCTCGAGCACGCGCTCGTACGAATCGACGTCGACCATGAAATAGCCTGCGATCAGGTCGCTCGTCTCGGGATGCGGTCCGTCGGTTGTCACCGGTGCAGCGTCCGGTCCGCCGTATCGCACCCATGTCCGGGTGGGGGCGAGTCCCTGAGCATCGACGAACTCGCCGCTCTCGCTAAGCATGTCGTTCACGTGATGTTGAAAAGCGATGTGCGCTTCCACGTCTTCTGGTGCCCACTTGTCCATCGTCGGGAACGGATGGTGCGGCTCTGGGCCGCCGCGGTAGTGCTTGAGAATCAGGTACTTCGGCATCATCGACTCCTCGTGTATCGCGCCGGTTCGTGTGTGCCGGCTCGGGGGACCACGCTTTTCGTCGTCCTCACCTGCTGAGCGGAGCGGGGTACCGGTTCTCGACATCGTTGCGGGAACATTCTCACTCGGATGTGCTGGCCCTGTGCGCGATCACCGCTGCCCACGAGCCTCGGCGGCGATCGTGTCGGCCAGACCGACGCACTGGTGACCGCCGCGGTCGTGCAGATGGACACGTGCACGTGGGAGAGCCTTGGAGTTGAGAGCGAGGTGGGAGTCGGGGACCACGTCGTCGTCGCGGCAGTGATGCATCGTCAGCGACGTGGCCGGCTCGACGCCGACGAAATCGTACTCCGCGATGTTCCAACCGTCCGGGCTCCAATTGGGCATCGCGAGGAGTGTCGCGTGACGCGGTGGTGTCGACATCACGCGCAACAACGTCACCAGCATCGATGCCCCGAATGAGTGGGCGACGATCGTGTCGGCCGGCGACAGCTCGTCGACGTGCTGCCTGATCGACGACGTCCACGAGGACGCCGACATGTCGTCGTCAGGCAGTCTCGGCATGATCAACTCGGCGCCGAGCGCCTCGGAGATCGCCGCGGCAAGCGGTCGGTCGTCGAGGTACCCAGCCGCGCCGTGGATGAACAGCACCGTGTTCTTCGTCGAGTCATTTCGCGTTGCACCGGTTGTCACCGTGTCCCCGTTCTCGGCATCCTGTGTTCTCGGCGTGCCTGTCATCGACATCAGAGTTTCGCAGGTACAGACACGCTGTACCCGCGAAACTCATCGTCGAATCCTCGGTCAGATCAGTGCGCTGGCACGGCGGCGGGAGCACGCGCCCCCGCGGGCCTCATCGTCTGCGCGATGACGCATCCCGCCGCGATGAATCCCATCATCACGAACAGCGAAGTGCGGTAACCAACCTCGAGCCCGCTGCCTTCGCCGACCGAGCTGTACACCGTGCCGACAACCGCGGCGCCGAACGCGACAGCGAGAGCTTGAGCTGTGTTGAACACTCCCGACGCCGCACCGGCGAGCCGAACGGGCACATCGTTGAGCACCAGCAGTCCTGCGGAACCGACGATGGCGCCGAAGCCGAGTCCCGCGACGACCAGCGCCACCGCGAACCAGAGTGCGGGATGCGCCGACTGTTCGGCGACGTCCATGAGCAGCATGCCGAGGATGAAGACTGCGCCGCCGGCCTGCAACACCCGCTTGCCGAGGCGTTCCGCGAGTACCGTGGCTGCCAGCCCCGCTGACACCGGAACGGCCACCGAGAACGGAATCCACATCAGGCCCGCGTGCAGCACCGACCAGCCCAACGCGAGCTGAACATGCAGCGATTGCACCAGGAAGTAGCCGCCGGTGGGAATCATCAGCGCCGTGAATGCCGCTAAGCCGATCGTGAAGGACCGCGTCGCGAAGAGGGTGGGCGGCACCATCGGCTCGATTCCCCGCCGGAGGGTGCGACGCTGGTTGAATCCGAACACCCACAGCCCGGCGACGCCGGCGATGATCACCACGAAACCCCACGCGGGCCAGTCATTCTCGGGACCGAGCGTGATCGGGAGCATGATCGCACCGAGGGAGCCGCCGAGAAGTGCTGCTGACCCGAGCGTGATGGGAGTCTTCGACGCCGCTTGCGATTCGGGGATGAACGCGATCGCGGCACAGATCGCGATCACCGCAAGGGGCAGATTGATCAGGAACACGGGCCTCCACGCCAGACCGAACCAGTCGCCGGTGGTGATCACGGCACCGAGAATCGGCCCCGTCACCGCGGCCAGACCGATGACCGACGTGAACATCCCCATCGCCTTCCCTCGCTCGGCTGGCGGATAGAGCACCTGAATGTTGCTGAGGACCTGCGGGACCATGAGCGCAGCCGCGACGCCCTGAACCAGACGGAAGGCGACGAGTGCGCCGGGACCTGATGCCACTCCGCAGGCCAACGAGGCGAGCCCGAATGCTGCGAGACCGAGGACAAATACCTTGCGTCGGCCGACGTTGTCTCCGAGACGGGCACCCAGGATCAGTCCGACGGCGTAGGTCAGCGGATAACCGGCAACGATCCACTGAATACTGACCGATGACGCGCCCAGGTCGACCTGCATGGTGCGGAGCGCGACATTCACGACGGTGGCGTCCATCAACTCCATGAACGACGCCGCCAGCAGGCAGATCAGCGCGATCGTGCGAGCCTTTCCGCCGATGGAAGGTCCGCCAGTGGTCGATGAATCGGTTTCGAGTCGGACCGCGTTCGAGGTGCCGAGGGCGCCATCGTCGGACGAGCCGAGGGATGCTGTGGTCATCAGGTGCTCCAGAGGATGTGGGGTTGTCTGACATCGACGACGCTATGGGGGATAGGGGACAACCCCCGTCCTCGTTGACGGGTCGGATGCAACCCGTGTGATTCGGTCCCGGAAGCAGCGCCGCACACGACTACGCGGGGCCGTCGATCATCAAGTCATCACGAACACGTACTTGACTACGCGTGTGCGACGCGACGCGGATTCATACCGTCGACGACATGACCAAAAATCTCGTGGTGTGTTGTGACGGGACGTGGAAGAACGCCGACGACAAGTACGTGTCCAATGTCGAGAAGCTCGCGCGATCGGTGGCGCCGGTGGGATTCGACGGCGAGACCCAGATTGTCCACTACACCCGCGGTGTGGGATCAACGGGCAGTCGGATCGAGCGAATCCTCGCGGGCGCCTTCGGGTTCGGACTCGACGACGCGATCATCGACTGCTACAGGTTTCTCGCGTTGAACTACGAGCCCGGAGACCATGTATTCGTCTTCGGATTCAGTCGCGGTGCGTATACGGCGAGAAGTCTGTGCGGCATGATCGCCCACGTCGGTCTACTCACCCCGATGGGTGTTGCGATGGGGCAGTTGCCCACAGCGATGGACCTTTATCGCAATCGCCCACAAGCGAAGAATCCCACTCAGATGCCGCCTGACGACCCGGCGCACGAGGAAGCGTTGGCACGACTTGACGAGCACAGTCACGGACGTGGCGAGGTCGCAATCGAGTTTCTCGGAGTCTTCGATACCGTCGGCGCACTCGGCATTCCAGGAATCGCGCGCTCCAAGTACAAGTTCCACGACGTCACGTTGTCGTCGATGGTGAGGTGCGCGAGGCAGGCCCTCGCCATCTCGGAGCGTCGACGTGTCTTTGCGCCGTGCTTGTGGGGAGGCACGCATGACGACATCCGGCAGGTGTGGTTCGACGGCGTGCACAGTGAT
The DNA here is from genome assembly GCF_000248075.1 of Gordonia otitidis NBRC 100426. Classification (GTDB taxonomy): domain Bacteria; phylum Actinomycetota; class Actinomycetes; order Mycobacteriales; family Mycobacteriaceae; genus Gordonia; species Gordonia otitidis. The sequence goes on from NZ_BAFB01000118.1 coordinate 10,678, forward strand.
GTCGGGGGAGGCTATGAAAACTGCTACTACTCCGACAAGTCGCTCCTGTGGATGGCTGCCGAAGCGACGTCGCGCGCGGATGGTGGTCGTATCGGCATGGCCATCGACTGGCAGCGATTGGCCACCACGCTGTGCCGCGACGACGAAAGCGTCGCCGAGCACAACTCGCTCACTCCGCTGTACCGAATCACCAACGTGTTCAGTGCCTTACGCGACTCGGTGCGTCGAACGGTCAAGCCGTATGTTCCGCTGTTCGCCGACGGATGGCGCAATTTCGCACCGACCGTCGCCGTCCCGGGCGTCGGGTACGCGCCGGCCTGCGATGTGCGACTGGAGAGATCGGCGCTGAAGCGGGCCGAGAACCCGAACATGGAACCGTGGTTCAGTGGCCTTGGAGGATCAAAGGCCGAGCGGGAGAGGTTCGTCGTCGCGATACCGGGTCTGCCCTCGGCGCAGTGGGCGCCTCCGAAGCCAACGGGTTCTCTGACGACGTGCTCGAGCGGTGTCGGCCCACGTCGGAGAAGAACTGCACCGATGTAGCTTCGCGAGCGTGTGCGGGACCGGTACCGGTTGCTCGTGTCAGCGTGCAGATGCCGGGGCATCGAGAGTCGGCGACTCCTGCTGCGAGCGTGGTTGACTTCTTGATTCGATGTTCGTCAATATTGATGTATGTCGATTCAGGAGACGTCGGCGCGCACAGACCGAGCAGTGGGCGCTGAAGATGCGGCGCGGTGGGCAGGCGCTTTGAGGGCTCTTGGCGATCCGGTTCGGTTGCGACTGCTCAGCGAAGTATCTCGCTCGCCGGGCGGCGAGGCATGCGTGTGCGACATCTCGGGCCCATTCGAACTGGCGCAGCCGACCATCTCGCATCATCTGAAAGTGCTGCGGGAGGCCGGTCTGGTGTCCAGCGAGCGAAGGGCGACGTGGGTCTACTACCGGGTCAACTCTGAAGCATTAGAGCAACTTTCAGAGGTACTGAGCGCTTTGTCCGAGACCAGGGGGGAGCCGCGCGACTGCGGGGTCGTCGAATGAGTGGTGCGCAGGCGCGCGTTGCAGGTCGGATGTCGACGCTGGATCGTTTCCTTCCCGTGTGGATAGGCATCGCGATGGTCGTCGGCCTGCTCCTGGGGCGTGGCGTGCCCGGCCTCGGGGACGCGCTGGCCACAGTTGAGGTTGACGGGATCTCGCTGCCGATTGCCCTCGGGCTCCTCATCATGATGTATCCGGTTCTCGCCAAGGTCCGGTATGACCGCCTCGACTCGGTGACTGGTGATCGCAGGATGTTGGTTGGCTCGCTCGTGCTGAATTGGGTTGTGGGACCGGCATTGATGTTCGCCTTGGCGTGGTTATTGCTGCCGGACCTGCCGGAGTATCGGACCGGGTTGATCATCGTCGGATTGGCGAGGTGCATCGCGATGGTGGTCATCTGGAATGACCTCGCGTGCGGTGACCGCGAGGCCGCTGCAGTGTTGGTGGCGCTCAACTCGATCTTTCAGGTCGTCATGTTCGGCGTGCTCGGTTGGTTTTATCTGTCTGTGCTACCGGGGTGGCTCGGGCTGGAGAAGACCACCATCGATACCTCGGCGTGGCAGATCGCGAAGTCGGTGCTGGTCTTTCTCGGCATCCCGCTCCTTGCGGGGTATGCGACGCGGCGACTGGGTGAGCGTGCCAAGGGCCGCGCCTGGTACGAGAGCGTGCTGCTTTCGCGGCTGGGTCCGTGGGCGCTGTACGGGTTGCTGTTCACCATCGTGATGCTGTTCGCGCTGCAGGGTGAACAGATCACTTCTCGGCCCTGGGACGTCGTGCGCATTGCGATCCCGTTGCTCATCTACTTCGCCGTCATGTGGGGCGGCGGGTTTGCCCTCGGCGCTGGTCTGGGACTCGGGTACGCACGTACCACGACGCTGGCATTCACTGCGGCCGGCAACAACTTCGAGCTCGCGATCGCAGTGGCGATCGCCACCTATGGGGTGGCGTCGGGGCAGGCACTCGCCGGCGTTATCGGCCCACTCATCGAAGTGCCAGTACTCGTCGGCCTTGTGTACGTATCGCTGGCCCTGCGTCGTCGATTCACGACCACGGATCAGAGCCTGGCCGCGTGAGAGCGATGACGTGCTGAGGAAGTGGCAGGTAGTGCGGAATTCTGCAGCACGACAACGCATGCGAGCAGCCTTATTGCTGCTGGACGACGGCACTCCGTCGGCGTCACCGAGGATGGACGATGCGTTGCAGCGGGTATCCCCCAGGACCCGGAGACTCGCGTCGGCCGCTGGATCGGCACCCGGTCGGACTTCGCTCCGACGGCCGCGAAGTTCGCTGCGGGAACGAATCGACGGGATCAGGTTGAACATCCTGGCCAGCTCGAACCGTTACATGTAACATGTGGGCATGGCGGTAAGGGACAGGGTTCGTGAGCATAGGCGCCGGATGCGTGAGCGTGGTTTGCGACCGTTGCAGGTCTGGGTTCCTGACGTACGGACGCCAGAGTTCGCCGTGCAAGCGCACAAGCAGTCGGTTCTTCTGGCGGAAGCCGACGCCGATGGGGATGAGCAGGAGTTCGTCGAGGCTGTCGCCGCGCCTTGGGACGATGCGTGATCCGCGGCGAAATCTGGACCGTTGCGGGTGGTGTGTATGCATCCAAGCCGCGGCCAGCCGTCATCGTGCAGGATGACCTTTTCGATTCAACTCTGTCAGTGGTAGTTGCGCCGATGACGAGCCAGCTCGTCGATGCGCCCTTGTTGCGGATTCGTATACCGGGTGATCGCGGTGCGATGTCGGGCCTCGACCGAGACAGTGACGTAATGGTTGACAAACTAACCGCGGTGCGGCGGTCGAATGTTCAGACGCGTGTCGGCCGTCTGACATCTGAACAGCTCGTTGAAGTCGAACGCTCGTTGATGGCGTTCCTCGGGCTCGCGCGATGACGTCAACAGATGTTGGGATCGCGCTTAGGTTCTCTGTTCGGCGCAGATGGCGATGAATGTGAGTCCATCGGGGCCAGCGCGTAGGTGGCGGCGGTGTTCGAGGTCCACAGAGATGAACTGGCCGGGTGTGATCGGGTATGGGGTGTCGTCGACGACGACCCATCCGCTACCGCTGATGATGGCGTAGACGTCGTCGTTGCGGTCGTCTGTGTGGTCATGGGTGACCGTTTCCGCGTGTGCGGGAAGCTCGACCTGGTAGAGCTCGAACGCGGTGATACCGAGGGTCTCGCTGATGCGTCGGTCGTAGGGGCTGGCCGCTGGGTGCGGACCGTGTCCAGCGGCCACCGATTTTGCATCCACTATCACGTACCCCATGCGGGCCAATCGTAATACTTCCGAATTGCTTGTCGAAAAGCATCAAGCGCTACTGGTAACCCTGCTTATTCGTTCACTGCGTATTCCAAGGCAGAACGCCGTCGAGATCACGGCCGGAGAGGGCGCTAACAACCTCCGGCGAGGTGGGCGGCCGGGACAACGCGCTCGCGGCCGTCCTTCCATCTCGGAGCGATCAAATCACGTCGGCGCTGTTAGCTGCCTCGACGAACATGGTCCAGTAAGGAACGTCGACGCTTCTGGGGGAGAGGCGAAGATTTCCGTCCATAGCCATTTCGTTCGCGAGATACTCGAGGAGATTGGCCCCGTAGAAGATGACATCGGTCTGCCAGACAGAGAACACCGGCGACCCAGACGGCGAGGGAGCTGCAGGTGTCATCCGATGGCCGTAGATCGGTATGAGCTGTGGCCACTTTGCCAACTCACGCCGCGTAACCGCCTCGACGTCACCTTCTGTTGCCGGCCGATGGCCCCATGAAGCGCCCCAGAATGGCGGGTCCTGGCGAAGTGCGTCGAAGACCATCCCGCGGGCCGGCCAGTCGAGCATCTGACGCAGATGTGCTTCATCGCCATTGCGCCAGTCGGGCCAACGGTCTCCGGCGGGAAGAGCGGTCGCAAGCAGACTTCGGTGGTCGGGGTTGAACCTGAACCCATGCTGCTCTGTGACTGCATCGAACTCGGCGTCGGTGAGGCCAGGGGCGAGTTCGACTCCCGCAGTCCGAAGGATGACCGCCGCTTTCTCGCCAACATCGCTGATCTCGTCCACGTGACCGAGTCTCCCAGGTCGCCGGTGCGCGCTACGGGCAACGCGAAACGCTTGCATCGCCTGGCCCAGCGAGTTCACAAGGGCAGCCCGCATCTGATGCAAGATGCGATGGTTTACTTGACATAATCGCTATTATCGGCTAAACATATGGCTAGTTTCTGGCCAGTCTAGCGGCTAGGCTGAATGCATGACGACAGTGCCTTTCGGCGAAGCCAAGGATGGCACGTTTGTCCGCCATCAGTGCCCGGTCGCTGGCTGGGTTCAGAGGAGTTGATGGAAGATGTCGAGGGTGACGTTCCACTCGGCGCTCCCGGGGTTTTTGCGGTCCGGCTGGACAGTGACGAAAGTGCGTGCCAGCGCCACGCTCAAGCCGCCGGCAATCAGCGGCAATCTCTGCTCGGTTCTCTCGGAGAGGGCTACGTCCAAGGGCGGTTGGGCCGCCAGTTGGTCGAGCAGAGGTTGTAGTTCGATCTCCTCGTCCAGCTTCTCGAATCGGTCGATGCTCTCCTGCAGCCCCTTGGTGATCGGCAGGTCCCACGGTTCGATCACGTCCCGCAGGTTTGCCTTTGCCGAGGCCTTGCCGATCAGGATCAGGTCGTAGATCTTGTCGTCGATGAAATCCGTATAGCGCTTGAGGTCGTTCCGGTCGACCTGTAGTCCGGCCGCTGCCCGGAAGAACCGCTGGAATTTGACGGTGCCCATCACTGGCATGTCGTCAGCTCCTTTCGAAGTATTCATGGATTTGGCGTACCGCCATCGCTCCTTCACCGACTGCGGATGCGACCCGTTTCACCGAGCCGCTGCGGACGTCGCCCGCCGCGAACAGGCCGGACCGGCTGGTTTCGAGCGTCCTGGACAGCCCGCGCTGATCGGCCGGTTGCCGTCTCCTCGGGCGTGGACCGCGTCCATGCCGGTGAGGACGAAGCCGTGGTCGTCGAGTGCGATCGTGTCGGCCAGCCACCCGGTGTGCGGCGTCGCCCCGATGAAGACGAACAGGGCGTGCACCCGGATCGTGTCCTGGTCGCCCGTGCGATTGTCCTCGACCACAATCTCTTCGAGGTGCTTGTCGCCGTGGACCTGACGAATCTCGGTGTTCCGGTGCACGGTCACCCGCGGATGCCGTTCGATCTGGTCGACCAGGTATCGGGACATGCTCTTTCCGAGGTCGTGGCCGCGGATGAGGAGGAGTACAGGCACCGAGGATTTCTCGGCGACCTCCGCGAAGTCGCCATCCCCTGCCGAGGCGATCCAGGGCAGCGGCTCGTGGCAATTTCCGCAGCGGGGTCTCCCGTTCCCGGCCGCCGGTACCCTGTTGACCTTGCCGCAGTGTGGGCACTTCACCTTGTCGGATCCCATGACGACACCCCTTCTCAGGCCGCGATGGCGGGTTCCGTATATGCGACGGACAGTTCGCCGTCATCGACCGTGACACTGATGGTGCCGCCCGGTTCGATTTCGCCGCGCAACAGCGCACGACCGATCTTGGTCTCGACCTCATGGGCGATATACCTGCGCAGGGGTCGTGCACCGTAGACCGGGTCGAAACCGTGTTCGGCGATGAGCCGGCGTGCTTCCGGCGTGATATTCAAGTGTATCTGCCTCTCCGACAATCTGTTCCGAAGATCGGTGAGTTGTAGCTCGACGATGTGCTCGATCTGGGGCAGCGTGAGCGGTGTGAACAACACGATGTCGTCGACCCGGTTGAGGAACTCGGGACGGAAGTGCCCGCGCAGTTCCGCCAGCACCCGCGCCCGGGCGTCCGGCTTGATCTCGCCGTCCGCTGTGACTCCCTCGAGGAGATGCTGGGATCCGATGTTCGAGGTCATGATGATCACCGTGTTCCGGAAATCGACCTGCCTGCCTTGAGAATCGGTGATCCGGCCGTCATCGAGCACCTGCAGCAGGGTATTGAAGACGTCGGCATGGGCCTTCTCGATCTCGTCGAAGAGCACCACGGAGTACGGCTTGCGACGCACCGCCTCAGTGAGCTGACCCCCCTCGTCATACCCGACATACCCGGGGGGCGCACCGATGAGCCTACTCACCGTGTGCCGCTCCTGGTACTCGCTCATATCCAGGCGCACCATGTTGTCTTCGCTGTCGAAGAGGGCACTGGCCAGCGTCTTTGCGAGCTCGGTCTTCCCCACACCTGTCGGTCCCAGGAAGATGAACGAACCGATCGGCCGGCGCGGATCACGGATACCCGACCTTGCTCTGATTACCGCGTCTGCGACCAGTTGTACCGCCTCGTCCTGACCGATGACCCTCTCGTGCAGGATCTCGTCGAGCTTCAACAGCTTCTCCCGCTCGCCTTCCTGCAGTCGAGCGACCGGGATACCCGTCCATGCGGCCACGATCTCTGCGATCTCGTCTTCGGTGACCACCTCGCGCAGCAACGGATTCCGGCCTTGCCTGGTGGCCAATTGCTCCTCCGCCGCCTTGAGTTTGCGTTCGAGTTCGGTGATCTCGCCGTATCGCAGCTCGGCGGCCCGATTGAGGTCGTAATTGCGTTCGGCCTCCTCGGCCTCGTGTCGCAATCGTTCCAGCTCTCCCCGCAGCTCCTGCACCCGACGGATCGCTTGGCGCTCCGCCTCCCACTGAGCGTGCCGGGCGTCGGCCTCGGCCCGCAGATCGGCCAGCTCCTTACGCAACTCCTCGAGGCGCGTCTTGCTGGCGGCGTCCGTTTCCTTGGACAGGGCGGCCTCTTCGATCTCCAGCCGGGTCACTTTCCGGGTGAGTTCGTCGAGTTCGGCGGGCATCGAGTCGATTTCGGTTCGTAGCCGGGCGCACGCCTCGTCTACCAGGTCGATCGCCTTGTCCGGAAGGAAACGGTCGGTGATGTACCGGTGCGAGAGGGTCACGGCGGCCACCAGTGCGCCGTCCTGGATCTTCACGCCGTGAAACACCTCGAGGCGTTCTCGAAGTCCGCGCAGAATCGAGATTGCATCCTCGATGCCGGGCTCGTCGACGAGCACGGTCTGGAATCGACGCTCCAATGCTGCATCGGATTCGATGTGCTTGCGATACTCGTCGAGAGTGGTGGCACCGATCATGTGCAGTTCGCCGCGGGCGAGCATCGGTTTGAGCATGTTGCCGGCGTCGAGAGATCCCTCGCCGCCGACCGATCCCGCGCCGACGACGGTGTGTAACTCGTCGACGAACAACAGGATGCGCCCCTCGGCCGCCTTCACCTCGGACAGCACCGCCTGTAGCCGTTCCTCGAACTCGCCGCGGTACTTCGCACCGGCCACCAGGGAACCCATGTCGAGCGAGAAGATCGTCTTGTCGCGCAGGCCCTCGGGCACGTCGCCGCGGACGATCCGCTGGGCGAGTCCCTCGACGATCGCGGTCTTGCCGACGCCGGGGTCGCCGATCAGCACCGGATTGTTCTTCGTCTTCCGGCTCAGGATCTGCGTTACCCTGCGGATCTCGGCATCTCGCCCGATGACCGGATCGAGTTTGCCTGCCCGCCCCTCGGAGACGAGGTCGCGTCCGTACTTCTCGAGCGCCTCGTACGCACCCTCCGGGGTGGCCGAGGTGACGCGCTGATTGCCGCGCACTGTGGTCAAGGCGGCGAGGAAGGCCTCTCGTGTGACCCCATGACTGGTGAGAACCCGTCCGGCCGCACTGGTCGACCCCTCCTCGGAGAGAGCCATCACGAGATGCTCCACCGACACGTAGGAATCCTTGAGTCGCTTCGCCTCCCGTTCCGCGGCGTCGAGCAGCTTGGCCAGGCGCTGGGTGATCATCACCTGACCGGGCGTCGCACCGGGGCCGCTGACCTTCGGCCTACGCGACAGTTCACGTTCCAGATCGGATCGCAGGGCATCGACGTTCGCACCGGCCTGCTCGAGCAGTCGCGGTACCAACCCTTCCTGCTGATCGACCAACGCGAGCAGCAGGTGCTCTCCGTCGACCTCGGTGTGACCCATTCTGGTCGCCAGGTTCTGGGCTTCCTGCAGGGCTTCTCGTGACTTTTCAGTCAGACTGCCGGTGTCCATGGGGGTGTCTTCCTTCCGTGGGACGCTGCTTCGAGTTTCTCGATTCGATCCAGCAGATCGAGCACGAGCCCGATTGCCGAGTAGTTCAGACCCAGGCCCGTCCGTAACCGTTGGATGCGGGCAGCGTGGGCCACTGCTGACGGTTCGAACAATATTTCGCCGCCGGGGCCGCGGCGTGCGTCGAGCAGGCCGAGAGCCACAAGCTTTCGTGCCAGGTCGGGGTGCAGCCCGGTACGTTCGGCGAAGACATCCAGCGACATTCCGGTACGGCGAACCAATATGTACTGGGTGCCCGGGGTCGGGGTGCTCATGGCTGTTTCCTCGGATCGAAGTTCGATTCGGCGGCCAACTGTTCGAACAGCTCGCGTTCACGTGCTGTCGGTTTCGGCGGCACCATCACCTTGATTTCGGCGTAGAGGTTGCCGTTGGCGCCCCGCGGATTGGGCATTCCTTCTCCGCGCAGGCGAAGCTTCCGTCCCGTCGACGAGCCCGGCACCACTTTGACTTTCGCCTCGCCACCCGGGGTGGGAACGACGACGGTCGACCCGAGGACCGCCTCCCATGGCGATACGGGCAGGTCGACGTAGATGTCCCGGCCCTGGACGCGGAACCGGGGATGCGGCTTGATCCGCACCACGAGGTACAGATCCCCGGGCGGCGCGTCGCCGTTGCCCCGGCCGCCTTGCCCGGCCAGCCGGATTCGCTGGCCGTCCAGGACACCGGCCGGAATGTCGACGTCGTACTGCCGTCCGTCCAGTCTGAGAGTGCGTTTGCCGCCCCGATACGCCTCTTCCAAGGTCAGTTCCAGTTCCGCTTCCTGATCGGCGCCGGGAATCGGCCCGTACCCGCCACCGCCGCCGAACATCTGCCCGAAGAGGTCCTCGAAGTCGACGCCGCCCTCGCCACCGACACCGCGACCGAAGTGCACCCTTCTGCCCCCGCCCCCACCGCCGTACCCGCCGCCGCCGAACCCGCCGCCGTACCCACCGGCGCTTGCCCGGACCCGTTCGTCGTAGTCCTCGGGCACACGCCGGAAGTCGGGGCCGAACCGGTCGTAGCGTTTCCGGGTGTCCGGGTCGGACAACACCTGGTAGGCCTCGTTGGCCTCCTTGAACTTGTCCTCCGCAGTGGGGTCCTTGTTCACGTCGGGGTGATACTTGCGGGCCAACTTGCGGTAGGCCTGCTGGATTTCGTCGGTGTCGGCGCTGCGCGGGACCCCGAGCGCTTCGTAGTAGTCACGCGCCATGGCGCTCACTCCTCAGGTCGGCTGACGACCACGGTGGCGGGACGCAACTGCTGTCCGTTTTCTCCGTAACCTGGCCGCAAGACCTCGATCACGGTTCCGGAGGGAAGGTCGGGGTGGGTCACCACACTGACCACTTCGTGGAGCTCCGGGGAGAACGGCACACCGACCTCGTCGTGGCGCTCGAAGCCGAGCCGTGACAGTATCTGCACCGCCTGGTCCCGGATTGCCTTCACACCGTCGACGACAGTCTGCGGGTCACTACCCGCATGTGCCAGCGCAAGCTCCAGGTTGTCCAGCACCGGCAGCCACGCCGCCGATACCCTCGCTGTCTCCGCGGCGCGTTCACGGTCGAGATCTTTGGCATACCGCTTGCGCAGGTTGTCCAGATCTGCGAGGGCCCTGCGCCAGCGGTCCTCGAGTTGAGCCAACTCGGCCCCCGTGTCGGTGCGATCAGGCGCCGTCTCGGTCTGATCCCCGTCGGTACCGTCGGTAGCCGGCTCGGTCGTCGAATGATCAGCAGACCTCTCCATCGTGTGCCTCAGCTTCGATCGAACTCGGCGTCGATCACGTCGTCATCATCCGACGACGCAGCCTCTGCGCCGCCGGCCTGGTGTCCGTCGCCGCCGCCGGCTTGGACCGGCGCGAGCCCGTAGAGCAGCTGCTGCAGCTCCGAGGTCAGGGGCTCTATCTCCGCGGGTGAAGCACCGTCTTTCACAGCCTTCCTGGCGTCGGCGATCAGCATCTCGGCACGCGCCTTGTCGTGCGGGGGCGCACTGTCACCGAGTTCGGCGAGTCGCCGTTCCACCTGGTAGGCAACCGAATCGAGCGCGTTGCGTGCGTCGACCGCCTTGCGCAGCTCCTCGTCCTCACCCCGGTTCCGTTCGGCCTCCGCAAGCATGCGCTCGACCTCACTCTGGTCCAGGTTGCCCTGCTCACTGATCGTGATGCTCTGCTCCTTGCCGGTGTCCTTGTCGCGGGCGGTGACGTTGAGGATGCCGTTAGCGTCGATATCGAAAGTGACTTCGACCTGGGCCTCGCCACGTGGCGCGGGGCGGATGTCTTCCAGCCGGAACCGTCCGAGCACCCGGTTGTCGGCGGCCCGCTCGCGTTCGCCCTGCAGCACCACCACGTCCACGGCGGACTGATTGTCTTCCGCCGTGGAGAACACTTCGCTGCGCCGGGCCGGGATCGTCGTATTGCGCTCGATGATCTTGGTCATCACCCCGCCCTGCGTCTCGACGCCGAGGGACAGCGGGGTGACGTCGAGCAACAGTACGTCGGAGACCTCACCTTTGAGCACGCCCGCCTGGACTGCGGCACCGAGCGCCACGACCTCGTCCGGGTTGACGCCCATGTGGGGGTCCTTACCGCCGGTGAGCCGGCGAACGAGTGCCTGTACCGCCGGAATGCGTGTCGAACCACCGACCAGGATCACCTCGTCGATGTCGTTGGCGGTGATCTTGGCGTCACTCATTGCCTGCTTTACCGGACCGAGGCAGCGTTCCACCAGATCTGCCGTCAGATCCTCGAACTTCGATCGCATGATCGTGGTGGTGAGGTGTTTGGGACCGTTCGCGTCTGCGGTGACGAAGGGCAAGTTGACCTGGGCTTGAGTTACCGAGGACAACTCGACCTTGGCTTTCTCCGCGGCCTCGAAGAGGCGCTGTAATGCCTGCGCATCCTTGCGCAGATCGATGTTCTCCGCACGCTGGAATTCGTCGGCAAGGTAGTCCACCAGGCGTCGGTCGAAGTCGTCGCCGCCGAGGTGGGAGTCGCCGGCCGTCGAACGAACCTCGACTACTCCCTCGCCGACATCGAGCAGACTCACATCGAAGGTGCCGCCGCCGAGGTCGAAGACCAGTACGGTCTCGTGGGTCTGCTTGTCCATGCCGTAAGCCAGTGCCGCAGCGGTCGGCTCGTTGATGATCCGCAGGACCTCGAGGCCAGCGATCCGGCCGGCATCCTTGGTGGCGTTGCGCTGCGCGTCATTGAAATAGGCCGGAACGGTGATGACCGCTTCCTTCACCTTCTCGCCAAGGAACTTGCTCGCGTCGTCGACGAGCTTGCGCAGCACCAGTGCACTGATCTCCTCCGGCGCGTACTTTTTGCCCCGCACGTCGAATCGCGCCTCACCGTTGTCACCCGGCACGACGTCGAAGCTGACCGCTTTGGCCTCCTCAGAGATCTCATCGTAGTGACGCCCGATGAAGCGTTTCGCCGAGTAGATCGTGCCCTTCGGGTTCAAGATCGCCTGTCGTCGGGCCAGCTGACCCACCAGGCGCTCGCCACTCTCAGTGAAGGCGACCACCGACGGCGTCGTCCGCGCACCCTCGACATTGGAGATCACCACCGGTTCGCCGCCTTGCCAGCTTGCGATGACCGAGTTGGTGGTGCCCAAGTCGATGCCTACCGCAGTTGCCATGATTCATTCCTTTCGATCGGTCCGGCCGGTGAGAAGGCGGACGGCTTCGTCCGCGACCTCGACGTCGGCGAGGACTTCGTAGTGACGTGGTTGTGTAGGGACATGGTCGTAAGGACTGGGAACGAGGTGAAGTCGCGCTGGCTGCCCTGTCCTGTGATGCGTGCATGAGCAGGCCGAACGGAGCGCCGACAACGGCACCGAAGATCGGCGCGTAGAAGCTGAGATGGAGGCGTGTACACGGCGGCCGGCCTCGGTGGAGTAATCCAAAAATCCAACCTAATGGTGTAGCTGTCCACGCGCCCGCGGCGGCGCGGGCGCGGCCCAACGGTAGTTCAGTGTGCCGATGACCTATTCGACCGGCTCGATGTCCTGGCGCGCGATGGCTAGTTTGCCTACTGCGAAATGCTGGCCGGAGAGGTCGTCGACGTCGTTTTCAGTTTCGGCGAAGTTGGCGAACGTTACTATATTTGAGGGGCAGATCGGTGCGGACGTACCGTGGTAGTCCCGCCACTGGACTCTATCACCTCCCTGCCTGATGGGTTGGCCGGCCAGAATATCTCCGTGTGGTGCCGCTGCCGCGGATGCCTGGGGTTTTGCGTAGGGGCAGTCCCAGTGTCATCCGATGCGGTTCGGCCGCAGTGAGAATTGTCGCGTCAGGATTGCGTGAGTTCTGCATGTACCTAGCCTCTACTCGGTCCGGGGCACTTCTCAGTATCGCCCAGAACGGTGCCTACCGTCATGGAATGGGGGAATCGACGCGGCGGGCTCAAGGGGCCTGGTGCACGGATAGGTGACAGGGTTAGTCACGCGGCCTGAGGGGCCTCGTGGTTGATGATGGTCTCGAATTCAATGGGGGTCAATCTGCCGAGGCGGTCCTGTCGTCTGCGGCGGTGGTAGGTCCGTTCGATCCAGTGCACGATGGCGGCCCGGAGCTCGTCTCTGGTGGCCCAGGATCGACGGTCGAGGACGTTGTTCTGTAGCAGAGAGAAGAAGCTCTCCATCGCCGCGTTGTCACCACACGCACCGACCCTGCCCATCGACCCGAGCATGCCGTGCCGGGTGATGGCCTTCTGCATCTTCTTCGAACGAAATTGAGACCCTCTATCGCTGTGCGGAACGCAGCCGGCCACGTCCCCTCGCCTGGCGACAGCGCTGTTCAGGGCGGCCACGGCCAGGCGGGACTTCATTCTCGAGTCGATCGAGTACCCGACGATCCGGCCCGAGTAGACGTCCTTGATCGCGCACAGGTACAGCTTGCCCTCGGCCGTCCAGTGCTCGGTGATGTCGGTCAGCCACAGCTCGTTGGGGCCGGGCGCGGTGAAGTCTCTCTTGACGAGATCGTCGTGTACAGGCGGGCCGGCCTTGCGGTGCTTGCCGCGGCCTCTCTTGCTGATGGTGCTGGTCCAGCCGCCGGCGGAGCAGATCCGCCACGCCGTCCGCCGGCACATCTTCTCGCCTGCGGCTTCGGCCTCGTCGGCGAGGTAGCGGTAGCCGAACTCAGGGTCTTCGC
>NZ_BAFB01000117.1 GCF_000248075.1 Gordonia otitidis NBRC 100426
CAAGTGGTCCATCTATCCAGAGATGCGGGTTGGAACCCCAAGGGTTTGTTCGACTTGGCGGCTCGGTAGCAAGGGCATCTGTCCGAAGTGGGCGTTTCAGGACGTTTCAACATTCACCCGATTGTGCCAGGCCCAACCGTCGGCTACCGCCAATTTCCCGATGGCGGCGGAAGACTCTCTGCCCGTCGAGGCGCCAAAGAACGTGTGTCAACGAAGTGTGTTTGTGGCCTTGTAAACTTCGTCTAACCGATCGCTTGACAGGGTTGTCGAACTGTGTTGCCCCCACAAACAGAGGGCTGCTGTGTCATCGCGGACAATGAGTGGGTTACGCGTTTGAGCTCGCCTCGCGTTCGACGTCGACGGAAGGTAGTGGCTCGATGGCGGTGTGCTTGCTTGATGCGGTAGTGGCACCTTTAAGGGCGAAGACATCAGCGGGGTGTGCTGCGACGACGACGAGGCTCGGTCGTGACAGCTACGTGCAGGTCTCCGGACCGGCGTACTCAGTCACCCGGAGGTGATTGGACGGATGATCACTGTGGCCGAGAATCGACGATATTGGTGTCCCAACGGTGAAACTACTGAACCCGATCACGTAGTGATCGCCAGAGCGCAATGCGAACATACGATTCACGTTCACCCCAACCCTGTGGTGTGGACGTTCAGGCCGTAGATCGGAGCGTTTACGACCGGGTATTCGGGACCGGGCCGTTTGCGTGACGGCTGCCGAACGCTCCAACGCGCCCTCTGACGTCGACTAGTTGATTGTCCATCAATTCCGTCTCCTCAAAGCGCGCGGATCGCTCGCAACTGTGCTCGGATTGCCTGAACTAGCCCATGCGGCGGGCTAGTCGCTGGAGGACTATCAAGCCGCCGTACTAGCCGCGGAGTCCTCTGGCCCGCTGAACCCGGTGCCTGCCCACGTATTCGAGGACGCGAAACCATGACGAACATCGGGGCCATCGTATGATTCAGGCTTGAGCGGGCACCAGTTGACGGGGAACTGCTAATCGCATTCCACCTGCTCGCCCAGACGTGGCGTGGGCGGTATCGGCGGAAACCGAGTCAACAGTTCGCGAATCAGAACTCGAGATGCGCCCTCCCCGACGGGGTAGGGCGCGACGGCTCATACGGAGGTGGCGCGTCTGAACGCGCCGCTTTGATCACCGTACTATGTGGCAACCCAACTGCCGGGCGATCTCCGTTTGCGACAACCCTCCGGCCTACGGAGCTGACAAATTAACACCCGATTCTCCACAGTGATCATTCTCCAATGATTGGTTGGTGCTCACTTTGGCCGGAGATCCCGGCTCCCCTGGACTGGGGCCGACAACGGAGGGCGACGGAGGAGCTGCAGTGGTTTAGATGCACGGTTCCCTCACGAATGTCACGTGCGTTGCCTCGCAGTCGCCACCGCTAGGGTGCATGCGAGCGCGGTCGGAGACCAAAGGTTCGAGCTAGCTCGTACGGTAAGGTGTTGGACGTTCAGCGTGGAGGAAGCAGTGGGTGGGAACCTTGCAGATCTAGACACTGAGTGGTGTTGTCGATGGAGTCCGGGCGACCACTGGTTACTTCCGATTGGTCAGTGGTCCGCCTTGTAGTCGGTAACTCACCGAGCACATGAGTGTTGCGAACCTCTGAGATGCGGAAAAGCGCTTTACGGCGCTTAAATCAAGACCTCACGGCTTGGGCCAACTGGCCGAAGGCGTTGCATGCGAAAGCTCCGATATGAATTGGAAAACGAGTTGAATAAATTCAGTCAAGTCGCCGAAGTGGGCGGAGTGCCGGTTGCTGTAACGACTGAGCGGATGGCGTTAGATGATATACGACGTCGAGCGCTTGACAAGTCGTCGGGGGGATACTCTTTTCGGTTCGTTAATGCATACTCGATAGCGCTGGCAGCCCGTGATCGAGTCTATGGTGAACTTCTGGAAGCCGGAGGCACGAACTTTCCTGATGGAAAGCCAGTTTCGTGGGTCCTGAGACTTGTGTCCCGGTCCAATGGCGCTTCGCAGGTTAGAGGTCCATCTGTCTTTCGCCGAGCAATGATTGGAACCGAGTTTGAAGGCGTCAGGCATTTCTTGCTGGGAGGGTCACCTGAGACGCAGGCTGCACTTAGACGGGTGCTGAACGATCGTTCGCCGGAAACCATCATCGCTGGCAGCTTCTGTCCGCCAATGTCTGACTCTAATGATGTAAAAGAAATGGTGGAACAGATCCGAAATGCAGAGCCGGACATTGTGTGGGTTGCGCTCGGCACACCGAAACAGGACTTTATTGCCCAAGAAATCGCCGATTCGCTAAATGTGACGACCGCTGCGATCGGTGCGGCTCTAGATTTTGTAGCGGAAACGAAGCGTGAATCCCCAAGAGTAATGTCCGATTTGGGTATAGAGTGGCTCTTTCGGCTGGCCACAGAGCCTCGCAGGTTGTGGAAAAGGTATCTCTTCGGGAACGTTGTTTTTCTTTGGAGCGTTGTTAAAGCCGGGGTTCGTGACACTTTTCGTCCCGACGCGCCTGCATCACGCCTCGCGGATGAGACGACGACGATGGTTTTCGTGGATCAGAATGATCCATCCGACTTGGGTACTGGTGGTGGAATCGCAACGTGCATCAGGGGCCAAATCAAAGTTGGCGTGTGTAGCGAAACCCGAGTCGCATGTTTGAGCAACGGCAAAACTATTGCCAATAAGTGGGTTGAACGGACTATTGATGGAAATAGGATAGAAATATTTTATCTCGGGCGAACTGTTCGCCGAATACCAGATTCGGCAATCCTTACGCTCGGACTGCTTCGGCACCGTAGAGAATTTGTAGGCGCCCTGTTGCAAGTCCACAGAGTTGAAATAGGGCTCGTTGCGAGCCTGTTGCGCCTCCCTTATGTGCTGCTGATTCATAACGACGCCGCTTCTCTATCGGGTGCAAATTCAGATTCAATTTGGCGGCACCTACCCAGGGTCTATCGCTGCGTCGAAAAGTGGTCGGTAAGGCACGCAACGGCTGTCGGCGTTTTCAGCCGCCAAGCCTCTATTCGACTGCAGAGTATTAGACCAGAAGTAAAGCGTTTACGTACCTGGTACGACCCCACACTGTTTTACCTAAAGAGCCCAGCGAATCAATCTTCACGAGTTGAGGACGATGCACTTAACATCATCTGGGTCGGAAGGCTCGACAGGCAAAAGGATCCCCTTCTTGCGCTCGATGCGGTGACCATTCTCGCCGAGACTACTTCGCTGCATCTCGACGTGTTTGGCGACGGGCCTCTCCGCCAAGAAATGGCACAGAGAATTACAACAGACGGACTGCCAGTGACGTTGCACGGCACAGTCTCACCTGTGAAAATCGCCGACGCAATGAGGAATGCTAACGTGTGTCTGATGACCTCGTTCTACGAGGGAAGCCCCACGGTACTTATTGAGTCCCTGGCGTGCGGTACGCCGGTGGTGGCCACTTCTGAGTCTGATACCGATTACGTCCTTGAGGATATAGCGGCAGGAGTCCGTGTCGCGGAACGAGACCCTCGGAAACTAGCTGAAGCTGTGCTAGCCGCAGATGAACTCGACCCTAAGGGCTGCGCTGCCGCAGTCAGATCAAGGAGCGCTGAGGTCCAGTTGGGAGAGTTGCAAGCACTCACGTCGACAACTAATCGATAACGAGTTCCCCAATGTCGATATATCCCTCAGCCCCCGACGCGGTGGCTGAGGGAAGCTGCCAGGCTGGGGCTGAGCGCCCGCTTGGATGAGGAAACCGTACCGCTGCTGGACGCTCAGGGCAGGGCGTGGCAGGAGCGAACTAGAGGCAGGCGGGATACGGACCCGGTGAGTGGTATCGCTAGTTCACTTGGCTACTCGTCGCAGTGACTCGGCTATTCGTTGCCGTGACGCGCGCCGCGCACACCGCCAATGCGACCAGTATTGTGGGGAGTAAGGACATCTGCGCGAACCCGACAAGGTCGAGAATCAGTCCAACTGTTAAGGCCACAAGGATAGCTGCCAAAAGGCCCGGCCCAATGTCTGAGAAACCCGTCTGCTGGCCTCGCCTCGACGCCTTTATTGCTGAGTAGATCCCGACCATGTAGAAGACCAGCGTCCCACCTAGGCCGAGAACGCCCGCTTGCATCAGTTCCGATAAATAATTGTTGTCGAGTACTGGCTGACTTGTAAGATCATACGTTCCAGCGCCTTGACCCAACCACAGATTGTGGCCGAAATTCTGCAGTACATACTCACGACCAACGGCACGAGACTGGAGCGAGCCGTCGTTGGATCCGTTCGTTACGACGTTAAGCATCTGACTCAAAATGGGGACGGAGTACAACCACGTGATCGCGGTGATGAGACCGCCGCATACCAAGACAATGGCTGCACGTCGTAGGGGCCAGTACAGGCAGAAGACAAGCAAACTAATAGCCGCACCCACGAGGGCCGACCGCGATACCGTAAGCACGGCACCCCCAATAAGGAGGAGCGTGCAAAGAGCCCAGGGTCGCCAACGGGCGCCGCGCTTGTGTGCCTCGAAAGCAAGTGCAACGGCGACCGGGGTCAGTACTGTTAGTACAGAACTGAGTTCGAGTGGATGCGCCGCACTCCCCTGGGGGCGAACAACGCCATCTCTCATTAAGTTCGTCACAATTGGCTCGTCATAATTGTTAAGTCCAGGCAAGCGGAAGAGTGGGGCAACATCGTAGCCGGTGAAACGAGTGACAAATGCCATCGCTGAGCTAATCGACGCTCCAAGTACCAGTCCGCGTAAAACGAGAACAACGGACTCTCGAGTGTTAATTACCGAAACCACAACTATGAATACGGAGAGAACGACGAACGCGTCACGAACTGCGTGCGATGTCATCTCCATCTGGTGTTGGTTCAACTGACCCGTCGTAACTCGTGCAACTGATAGTAATGTTGCCACCGTCAATCCGAGGGTGACCACCAACGGCACCAGTGGAATTGCAAAGAGTCTCTCGAAACAGTATCGGCGACCGCCAGCGAGCCCTAGAAGAAGCACTGCGAGGCCAAGTAATGCCGCCACGCGGACTGGCGGAAGTCCCGTTGTGAATGGGACGAGGAAACCCTGTCGTGTGGCGAGGAGGCCGCATCCGCCGGCGGCGACGAGAAGTGACGCACCATTGTCCGGGCTCCGCAACCACTGGCCAAAACGTTGAACGCTGAGCGTCATGTGTGACGAAACTAGGGAACGGTTCAAAGCTAGACCGTCCGGTCGTTAAGTGCTGTAGGTTTATCACCTGACTCTGCCAGTAGTTCTGACGAATCCTCTTCTAAGTCAATAGTGCGCGCGGATACCGATGTTTCGGGATCTTCTGGAGCAGATTCGCTTACCGAGTTAATGCCTGTCATTGGATTGATCTGGCTAGACGTGCTAGACGCGTCTGCCTTTGTGTCGCGGAAGTCAAAGTGCCTCGAAACACCCACAAAAATCATTGTGATGGCGAGCCCAATCAAGAATCCACTAAACGCCCAGATGCCGGCCGCTCGGGCAGTTGCCGTCGGCATAGCCTCCGGCGGTGTAGCGCCCACGAGTACGACTGAGACGGCGAGAGTCTTGTCCGTAACGCCCGCCTGCAACTGTAGGTTTCTCAGCTCGCTGTCCGCGGTAAGCATCGCTTTTTGCACTACAGCGTGAGCGATCTGCGGGTCGGTGGCCTGCGCAGTGAGCTGAACTCTCGAGGTGGCGGTTGCGTTCGACGTTGTGGTGTCAGCAAGTACCATGGCCTCAAACGAAACAACATCTGGCGAATCTACGAGTTCCGACACTACATCCGGGCCATTCATTCGCGTGCTCAACGCCTGAGCAAGCTGAGAAACGTTCTGGTCCAGATTGACAAACGGGTTCAGGGTCGCGTTCGGATTGCCAGCGCCTGGCGGTATGACCAGGATTGTTGCGCTCGACTGGTAAGTAGTCTGCGCTCGTTGAGCGCCGAGGATGCCCCCTCCCACGGTAAGTAGGACGATGAGTGCCGCGAAGATTGCTGATGCCGTCGTGTGTCGCCGGACCAAATCAGATAGATTCAAAACAAGCTCCCTTGCTGCGTACGTTGACTAGTGACGGCGGTCGAGTTCGCCATCATTTGATGGTCCAATGCACAGCGCCAGCACGACCCAAAATAGGAGTTTTCTGACTGTTGGGTGGATTGAGAAAAGCGCATCCAGATTCATATTAGGGGCCTGCGGCATCAAGTGCATGCATTAGGTGCGAATGCTTTCATGTTAGGCTAAGCTACCTAGGAGGGACTGTGTGCCGTGCCTCCTACTTGGTAGCCCTTGGGTGCTGTGTCCGGCGACGAGTTCTAGCGGCCTCATAGAGGTCGACTGCTGGTGGCGCCGTCAATATCTGTCCTGGGCGGACATCGTTGCTCACGGTTGCGTTGACGCCTACCTGCGCACCATCTCCAACGCAGATCCCGCCGACCACGACCGCGCCAGCTCCTATCCGGACTCCGTTGCCAATGGTCGGCTTTCCGGAACGATCATGGCCGATCGTCACTTGTTGATTAACCCAGAAGTCCCTGCCTATTGACTCAGCGTCAATTGCAGTCGCAAAGCCATGCTGAATGAACAGTCCTGGTCCTATTTCCGAACAGTAGATGAACAGTGTTTTCGGTGCGGGCCAGGCCAGCCGCATGGCTAGTCGAACAAGTGGCGGCAGCTTTCGGAGCCGGTAGCGGACTAGGGCACGGAACTCGGGATACCTTAGCACCAGCAAGGCGAACCGTTTGCTGCAGGAGAGACTCTCGAGGTCGCGGGACGCCGAACACTTGACCCAGCGCTCGACTTCGTACGAGAGGGTCGTGTAATCGCGTGTCCGAGTCGCTAGTAGCCAGAGAGGGGCCGCGTAGAGTCGCGCCAGCAGGGTGAGCATGCAGGTATCATGCCTGAGCGTTTCCGCGCTAGCTAGTTCGAGTCCCGCCAACCTGCCATGTCTTCGTCTGATTGACATACTCGACGTTCAAGTTGGGAAACACTCATTGCGGCCGATGGGCGCAAGCAAGGCTACGGAACCGGGGTCGGCAGAGCGGTTTGGATAGGCAATGGCCGGCTGGCGCAGGCCGCATCACCGTGGCGCTTGGGTCACTGTCGCATGTCGGGGCCCTGCGGTAGGTGGCAACAGGCCGATCGGCAGGTATTTACGCTGCGGTGATCCGCAACTTGGCTTGATATAGTTCTTGAATTCGAAGTTGATGTCGAATGCTGAAGCGGAGGGGCTTGCAAGGCGCAGGTAGTGAGCACGCGAGAGTTGCAGAATGGCCGGTCGCTGGACCTTGCAGGTAGTTTAATACGAGAGGTATGCGGGTGGGTAAGCGTTCGATGCAGAGCGATACGGTCGAAGCCTCGGAAAGACGTCGAGCAAGAATTGCATCTGCTGCGGGCCTGCAGATCATAGTTCGTGTTATTGGGGTTGCGGCTTCTCTCATCACTGTGTCGGTAACGACGCGAACGCTGGGCCCTACTAATTACGGTCATCTGCAGTCCGCAATAATGTATGTCGCCCTTTGGGGGAGCTTCACCGAGTTGGGTATAAACTCGGTGATAGTACGCAAGGTTGTGGGACTCAACTTCCATAATGAGCGAGATCTGCGGGATCAACTGAAACTTCTGATCAGAACGAACCTGGGTCTGTCAACGCTCATTAGTCTGCCTCTAACCATACTTGTCATCGGATGTGGTCTAGTCGTCTACAAGGGCAGTGCCGACACGGTTCTGATGATAGTCATAGTATCTGCAAGCCTCATCTTGACTTCGATTGGAAACTCATTCGACCCGCTTTTCATGGTGCACGTCGAGTTCCGGGCCGTCGCGTTGAGCGATTTCTTGGGGCGGGCTGGTTCGATGGTCTTGACCGTCGTCTTAGCAAGTTCTGGTTTGCCGATCTATTGGTTCGCGATTGTCCAGTTGGTACCTCCGTTTCTCCAGTTGGTAGTGAAGGGATTCGTGGCTCACCGCTCGGGGATTCGAACTCCGCTGTACTCGTGGCGGGGATCGAAAGAGCTTGTCAGAGAGAGTCTTCCCCAAACTGTCATCTTGGTGGTCGCTGTACTCTACTGGCGCATCGATGGCGTTATATTGTCTGTTCTGTCCACTCCAGCAGAAGTCGGTCTTTATGGTCTCGCGTACGCTCTCGCTTTCACTTCTTCTATGATCCCTGAATTGTTCTTAAGTACGACATTGTCGACGAGTGCCGAGTTATTTAGTGTTGATCGGCGCCGGTTCGCGAACTTCTGCCGGAAGACTTTAGAGGTGCTATATTTAATGGCACTGCCTCTGGCTGTTCTGGGTGGTATTTTGGCTGGTGGAATTATTACACTCGTAGGCTCATCAGATTTTACTGAGGGAGGCCCAGTTCTGGCCGTTTTATTCTGTGCCGCGGCATTGACCTTCATTAACGCAGCAGTATCTCAAGCACTATTTGCCGCACACCAGCAAGTTTTTTTAATGCGTATCAATCTCTTAAATTTGCTTATTAATATAGTTTTAAATTTGATGTTTGCGAAACACTTCGGAGCACTCGGCGCGGCATCTATTTTGGTCGCATCGGAAGTACTTGGAATATTCTTCTGCGCTTTGCGATTACGTAGAATGTCTCTAAACATTCAACCAGTCGACTTCGTCGCTTGGTGCGTGCCTGCGCTAGCCCTCGGCGCTTCCCTTGCCTGGGTTTTTTCCGGCGTCTCTGTGATCATCGCCGCTTTTGCTGGTGCGGCGGGGTATATCGTTGCGCAAATCGTGGCTGGCCCTGCGCGCCCCGATTATTTACGGGAGATGGTGACGGGTGGGGCAAGCTAACTCTCGCGAAAGAAAGATGTGTTCTGGAAGGTGAGCTTCTGTGGTTGAATCTCGTTCTGGAGAGTACCGGGTCGCGAACGATCTGCTGCTCGTGGGGTCGTCTATGTCGACGCTGGTGATGTGATCCCCGTCATCTTTGATACGGCATGTGATCGGGCCCTCCTCTGATCGTGCCGGTTTGTCAAGCTCGGCTTGTTCTTTGTCCGTCGATAGATCGATTGATGTGTGTGATTTGGCGGTTTACGATAGCATCGTGCGGTCGGTCAACCGGGGGGAGGCTGACGCGAAAATGATGTATGGTTATCGAAGCACTATGCGGCGTCGCTAACCGGCCCAATGGTCGGTCGGTTTGGTAGTTCGGCTTGGGGGATTGAACGTGTCACATTGGTCATTCGCGGAACCACATGGGGGACGAGGGCTGAGTGCGCCCGGCGACCTGCGTCGCTCGGCATGTACTACCGACCGGAGTCGGCAGGCGCCGTGGGTTGTGCGGTACTTGACCAAGGTTGCCGTCTCGGACGTTGTGGTCGTCGCTTGTGCGGTGCTCGCAGCGCAATGGCTACGCTTCGGCCCAGGGTCTGCCGGTGAGAGTTTCGGCGGAGAGACGGGGCATCCGGTTCTAGCTGTGTCTTTCCTCCTCACAGTGGCATGGCTTATCGCTCTGCGAGCTTCGCAGAGTCTTGATCGCAGGATCGTTGGTTCAGGTGCGACGGAATACAGCCGTGTACTGACTGCATGCTTTACGGTATTCGGCGGCCTAGCGATCATTGTCTTGATCCTCCGGCTAGACGTTTCCAGGGGTTACTTTGCAATTGCGCTGCCGCTCGGAACATTGGGTTTGCTCGCGTCACGATGGATGTGGCGGCGCAAGCTGGTTGCAGATCGCCGCCGCGGTGAGAAGCTTGAGCGAGTACTAGTTGTCGGGTCCGCCGACTCTGTCGTGCACCTGGTGAAGCGGTTCGGCCAGGCCCCAGAGCTCGGCTTTGAGATAATTGGTGCGTGCCTGCCGGTCTCTGAAGCTGCGACGGCTTCGTTGAATGTGCAAGAAGCTCGAGTACCAGTTTATGGCGATTTTGATGACGTGATTCTCGCGGTCTCTGCGTCAGGGGCGACCACGGTTGCAGTGATGTCGGCCGATGCTCTGGGACACGGCGCGATGCAAGACCTTTCCTGGAGCCTTCAGGGCATGGAGGTCGACATGATGGTAGCGCCCGGTGTAACGGATGTTGCCGGCCCCCGCATGATGGTGCGTCCGGTTGCGGGTCTGCCTCTGCTGCACATCGACAAGCCTCGGTATGAGGGCGCTAATCGGCTCCGTAAGGCTGTCGTCGACCGAGTGGGAGCATTTCTGATCCTGCTACTTGCGGCGCCGGTCCTAATGTGTGTCGCCTTGGCGATCAAGGTTGATTCCCAGGGAGATGTCTTTTATCGCGCGACACGCGTGGGACTCAACAACAAGCAGTTCTCGATGTGGAAGTTTCGCACGATGGTTCCGGATGCAGACAAAATGCGTGGCGACCTGCGTGATAAGAATGAAGCCGCTGGAGTTCTCTTCAAGATTCGCGACGACCCGCGGATTACTCGCGTTGGCCAGACTCTGCGGCGATACAGTCTCGACGAGATTCCTCAACTCTTGAATGTTTTGGGGGGTTCCATGAGTCTCGTGGGACCGAGGCCGCCTCTGCCGGAAGAAGTTGCTCACTATGACGGTCGGGTGGCTCGTCGGATGCTGGTGAAGCCTGGAATGACAGGTTTGTGGCAGGTGTCGGGAAGGTCGGACCTCTCGTGGGAGGAGTCCGTTCGACTCGATCTTTCCTACGTCGAGAATTGGTCGATTATGCAGGATTTGGTAATCCTGTGGCGCACATTTCGTGCCGTGACGTCGAAGGACGGCGCGTACTGATCGCCCTTGACTGTGTCAGTCGGCCACACGGCCGGGGGGTTGCCGCCGTCGGAGACCACGACTACACGACGTCGATCTTCGTCGAGTCGGGTGACCTCGGCGCACTGTTGACCGTGCGGGATAGTTTTCTGGTCGAGAGCCTCTGAGGACGGGAACCTTGCGCGTGCGCGACAGCGTTGATCGAGTCCTGAGACGACGAGCCGCCCTTGTTGCGGCGGTGATGCCCGCCGGTGGCGCCGGCGAGTGGATGACCAATTGGCAGCAGCCGCCGACCGGCAGCACCACCGCCCCGCAATGGGATACCTTCGTCGGCGAGGAACTCCCCGCATACCTCAACGAGAACTTTGACATCGGTACCACCGACAACGCCATTGTCGGAGTGTCGATGTCCGGCGCGTCGGCGGTGGTGATCGGACTCAACCATCCCGACGTGTTCTCGGTGATCCGCTCGTATTCCGGGTACTACCAGACAGACTCACCCTTCGGCTGGTTGCTGATCCCGTTCATCCAGAGCCAGCGGGCCGGTATCGACAACGGATTGTCGGCGATGTGGGGCCTGCCACTGAGCCAGGGCAATGTCTGGGCCGACAACGACGTGTCCAAGCGCATCACCGAGGCAGAAGCCAACGGGCAGACGGTGATCATTTCCTCGGGCGACGGAATCCCGACGCTCCACGAACTGTCGATCGCGGCGGCATTGATCACACAGACATGGGAGCAGACCCCCGAACAATTGCCCGCGTTGTTGCCCGCCGCGCTCAGCGGTTTGGCACTCGGCATCGGTCTCGAAGCGGGGGCGTTCGTGTCGACGCTGGCGCTCGCCGCGCAGACGACGCTGCAGGGGCTTCCGATCAGCTACCACTTCAGCAACGGCACCCACAACTGGTACGCGTGGGCGGCCGATGCCCCGAGCGATGCGCAGGCCATCGAGGACGCGCTGCAGCGGTCTCGTGAGAGCTCGGCTGAGCAGCCGACTGTGACGGCATCGACGCGTGCGTCTGATGAGTCGGTGGCGAAAAACGCAGTGGCGCAAACAGATCGGAATCCGGAATCCTCCGAGGCTACTGCGCCGACGTCTGGGGGAAGCGACATCGACGAGGCTCCGTCGACTACCGAGCCTGCACCGGAACAGAGTGCTGCTGCATCGGAACTGCCGGTGTCGGGTGCGTCAGAGCAGGATGTGCCGGACCCCGGTCGGGCGCCAATTGCCGAGCCGAGTTCCACCGGTGCAGCTGTGCCGCACACACCCGACGCATCCGATCAGAGCGAGCTGCGCAAGCAAGAACCGCAGAAGGATGAATTGCAGCAGGAGGAAGTGCAGCAGGCGGGCAAGAGCTCAGCTGAAACGGTCCCGCAGGGCGCGGCGGTCGATCTTCCCCGGGCCGCGCAGGGGTAGCTGGTCCAGCTCGATCACGTCGCGGGGGGCCGCGTAGCGATCGAGTCGCTCTACAACGGCGCCACGAATGCGCTCGGGGTCGAATCTGTTTGTGCCCGAGGTGACTACGAAGGCCACGACCTTCTCGCCGAGCCGGTCGTCCGGCAGTCCGACGACGGCACACTCGGCCACCGCGTCGTCGTCGAGGATAACGGCCTCGACGACCTGCGGGACGACCGTGAGCCCACCGGTGGTGATGGCCTCGTCGGCGCGTCCGATGATGCTCAGGACGCCGTCGTCGACGCGGCCGAGGTCGTCGGTGAGGAAGGTCCTCGCTTCTGGTGTCAGAGCGAACGCCGGATGTTCCGGCAGGTTGCGATAGCCGTGCGCGACCATCGGACCCGAGAGCGAAACGCGCCCAACGCCTTCGGGGCTGGGATCCATCAGGCTGACGGTGACGCCGTCGAGCGGGATTCCGTCGTAGACGCAGCCCCCGCCGGTCTCGCTCATTCCATAGGTGCGCACGATGGGCAGTCCGGCGTCGAGTGCTCGACGCAGAAGTGGTGCGGGTGTCGCCGCACCGCCGACGAGAAGCGCGTCGGCGTCGCGGAGTGCTGCGGTGGCTCGTGGGGAGTCGAGGACCTTGATCAACTGGGTAGGAACAAGCGAGGTGTAGCGACGCGGGCCGTCGAGAGTGTCGAGGGCGTCGGCGAAGGTCTCGGGGTCGAAGCCGGACGAGAGGTCGAGGACGCCCGGTGTGAAACCCGCGGCGAGTGCGCGCAGTAGCACCTGGAGCCCCGCGATGTGGTGCGGCGTGAGAGCGAGCAGCCAGTTGCCGGGGCCACCGAGGCGGGCGTGCGTCGCGCTCGCCGATGCGGTGAGCGTAGCCGGGGTGTGCTGCGCCCCCTTGGGGACGCCGGTGGTGCCCGACGTCGAGATGACCAGCGAGATGTGTTCGTCGATGGGGGTGCCCGCGGCGAGGGCGTCGGCGAGGCGGGCAGCCTGCGCGGGTTCGGCGGCGGGGACGGGCAGCGCGGCTGTGGTGACGCTGGCTTCGACACCGCTGCTCGCTGCGCTCGCGGCGGGCTCAACCAGCGGGGGTGCCGCGGTGGGCTCAACCGGCGGGGGTGCCGCGGTGGGCTCAACCAGCGGGGGGGAAGGGGTG
>NZ_BAFB01000116.1 GCF_000248075.1 Gordonia otitidis NBRC 100426
CCGATCTCGATCGGCTCGCCGATCGGCTGGAACGGACCATCGGCACCGCGACAGCGCGGACGACGGTGACCGCTGCCGGTTGCGACGAGGTGTCGACCAGCGTCGCCAACTCTTTTACCAGTGTTGCGAGAGCATTCGACGACGATGCGGCGACCGGTGTACTGGAACTGCGCAAACTCGCGGCCACGCTGCGACTCCAGGCGACACGCGTCGTCGACGTCGACGACGCAGCCGCCGGCGGACTGCGCACCTGAACCCGCCGACAGCTGGCTGCGCACCTCTCGCGAGGCGCGCTGCACACTCATTCGTCATCGCGGATTGCCCCTGCCATCGAGAAAGGAGACTGCAGTGACCGGTTTCACCGGTGTCGTATGGCACGCACGTACCACCGACCGACTCGCCGCCGATCTCGCCTCCGGTGTGGGCCCCGCATCTCTGGTGGACGCAGGTGTCGCCTGGGCAGTCGTCGCCGCGGAGGTGGCCGAAGTTGCTGTCGATTACGTGGATGTGCTCGATCGCATCCGAAACTCGTGGCAGTCGACGAATGCGCACGCCGCGCTCGATCAGCTCGAGACACTGGGTCGCTGGATGAGCGATGTCGCGGAGGACGCGACGGTGAATGCGGTACGCGCAGAGGAACAGAGTGCAGCGGCGGCCGTTGCCCGGTTGTCGATGCCCGCCACCGCGGAGGTCGAGCTCGTCGACGGACTTCACGACCTCGCGCGGTCGGTGAGTGCCGTCGCACCGGTGATCAGTGGTGCCGCAGCTCATGCCGAGCGCGCTCGACACGATCAGCGTATGCGTGCGGCTCGCGTGATGGAGGCCTACGAACAGGCGGCGACACCGGCGGCTCGACAGTGGCACTTCGAGCATCGGGCACCGTTGCTGGTCTCCGACGCAGCCCTGCACGCCGAGCGGGCGACGGCTGCGGGGTCGAACGGCATATCCGACCGTGCGGGCCGGAGTACTCCTCAGTCCGCAGCGTCTGCGGTGGTGGACGGGGGAGTCGTCCCCGTCGTGCCTCCCGGGATTCCGTCACAGATCAGGACCGGATATGCCGCCACCACACTCGCTTCTGCAACGCAGGCTGTCGTCCCCGCAGCGGCAGCGCATGCGCAACCCCTCAAGCCGCCGGAGCCGACACCACCACCCCTGGCGTCGATGGCCGGTGCGACACACGACCACCGTGCCGCGCCGCGGGCGAGCGCGATCCCACGGGAGGTCGCGACCGAGGAAAGCACATGCTGCGCGAGCATCACCCGCGATCTACCAGCGACGTGGGCCGACCTCGGCGTGGCTGCGACATCGCGAGTGGAGCTGACCGTCGACATCGAATCCGGCTCGCCGACAATCGATCCCGCATATCTCGACCAGGCGCTCCGGTTGGGGGAGGTGCCCACCCGATGATCTGGACGGCTGCGCGCGGAGGGCAAGTGGAGGTGGCGACGCTCCGTCGAGTGGGTGCGAGGCTCGGGGTCGCCTGTTGGCCGGTGGTTCTGGACATGCTCGAGGTCGACGACGACGCGTATCGCGCGAGTCGCACGGACGCTGCGGCCGACGTGCGGATCGCCGAACTCGGAATCATCGACGACGTCGACGATCCCGTCCCGTGGCTCGCGGCGGCGCTGCGGGTTCTCGGCTGTCCCGATCATGAACTCGAGATCCGGACTTTCACCGAATCCGGCGCGATACGTGCATGTCTCGCGACCCGCGGCGACGAACACGCGTTCGCGGTGCGAATCGACGACACCGTCGAGATCAGCGTCGTGGAACTCCGCGACGTCGCGGACGTTTGCGCGGTGGTTCGTAAACACTGCACACGAATGACGGACAACGGGTCGGGTGATTCGGAGAGTCGTCCTAGCGCGGCTCTCCGGTTCGCTGCGCTTGCATGTCCGTGTGACGAGCTCGCCGATCGGCTCGGGCGGTGTCGGCGCACAGACGATGTCACGCACGCACTCACGCGCTTGGGTATGTCGTCGGCCGACGCGGGGACGGTGGCACGCGCCCTCTCCGACGTCGTTCGACGGACGGAGATCGTCGCTGTCTCCCACCGTGACGGCCTGCACACCCAGTCCCCAGGCGCACTCGGCATCATCGACACCTCCCGAGGTCGAATTGTCGCCGGGCCCAGTAGATCTCCCGACGGCAGGGTGTGGACCACGCTGTCGCCGGGATCGGGTCACCGTATCGGGCAGGCTGTCGGTCTGCTCATCGAGACCCTTCCCGACGGTACGTGGTTCCGGTGAGTGCCGGGCACATCGTCGGGGACACGACACCGGAACCGATTCCGGCCGTCGTGAACACCATCGGTATCTGATCCGCGGATACCGCACGGCACCGTGAGTCGGTGCTCGACCACAGGAGGATTCCAGATGCTCAATCTCGGTGACGGCGGCGCAGGCGCGGTCAAGGTCGATGTCGAATCGGCAATGGCCACCACCAAGTCGGTGGCCGGAATCGTCGGCGACATGCAGGAGACCATCGGACGTATCGCGCGTGCGTCCTCGAACGGCGCGGCCACGTGGCAGGGCAAGGCGTCGACGGCCTTCACGGACACCCACGCCGATTGGAACTCATCCGCGTTGGTGCTGCACAACGCACTCGACGACATCCGCAACAAGCTCAGCAGCGGCTTCGCGGGCTACGAGGACAACGACGGACAGATCGCAGGCGGGTTCCAACCCGGGGGCGTACGCCTCTGAGTGTCACAGCCACCGAGTCGTCCATTCGCAATCAATTCATCCGCAATCAATTCATCCGCAACCACAATCATTCTCAATCATGTTCACGCACAAGCCTATTCACGCTCGACGCCTCAGGGCTCGAGCCCGTCAGAACGGAATCCGGTCATGGGACACATCGAATACAACTTCGCCAGCCTCGGGGACCTCAGCGGCAACCTCCAGGCCGAGTTCGGTCGTCTGAGCGACCTCGCCGACGAACTCAAGCGCCAGGTGCACTCGCTCGACTCGAGTTGGTCGTCCACGACGGCCAAGGTGGCCTACGAAGAGGCACAGGCGAACTGGGATCGTGTCTTCCTCCAGTCACGCGATCACCTGCTCGGACTGCACCGGGGGGTGCAGAACGCCTCGAACACCATGTCGGAACTCGACGGAGCGATCGGGCGTGGTTTCGGCTCGATCTGAGCCAGGAGTCCGGCTGCTCGCGGTGTGGGTCGTTCGGGAGGAACACCCACACCGCGGCACGGGTCCTCGTCGGTCGTAGCGGCGCATGTCGGTGAGGTCATCGGCCGCTGCGGCCGTCGGTTAGAGTCATCGGACGCGCAGTCGATGGGAGGACACTGGTGTCGGCCGAAGGTTCCAAGAAGGCGATTCTCGCGGCACTCGCCGCCAACGCAGGCATCGCAGTGGCCAAGTTCGTCGGCTTCGCGATCACGGGATCGTCGTCGATGCTCGCCGAAGGTGTGCACTCGGTGGCCGACACCAGCAATCAGGGGCTGTTGTTGCTCGGTCAGAAGCGGGCGAGTCAGGAAGCCGATCAACTGCATCCGTTCGGCTACGGGCGCGCGCGGTACTTCTATTCGTTCGTCGTGGCGCTCGTGATCTTCACGCTTGGTTCGATGTTCGCAATCTACGAAGGCATCGAAAAGATTACCCACGCACACGATCACGGGCTCGAATCACCGATCGTCGCGATCGTGATCCTGCTCGTGGCCATCTGCCTGGAGGGTTACAGTTTCACCACCGCGTTGCGGGAATCGCGGCCACTCAAGGGCCGTGCGTCGTGGTGGCGGTTCATCCGCACTTCGCGGAACCCGGAGCTTCCGGTTGTGTTGCTCGAAGACAGCGGTGCGCTGGTCGGCCTGCTCCTGGCACTGCTCGGCGTCGGCCTGACCATGCTCACCGGCAACGCGGTGTGGGATGGTGTCGGCACGCTTGCCATCGGGGTCCTGCTCGGTGTGATCGCCATCGTGCTGATCGTCGAGATGAAGAGCCTCCTCATCGGGGAGGGTGCGACAGTGGACGAGGAAATCGCGTTGCGCGGTGCGCTCGAATCCGACGGAGTCGACCGCGTGATCCACATGAAGACCCAGTATCTCGGGCCCGACGAACTCCTCGTTGCGGCCAAGATCGCGGTCCCCGCGGACACCGACCTCGTCGACGTCGCCCGGATCATCGACAATGCGGAGTCTCGGATTCGTACGGTCGTACCACAAGCTCGGATCATCTACCTCGAGCCGGATCTCGACCGGGGCACGCAGCCCCCGCGTACCGACACGTCTTCGCGTTAGTCCCTCACGCCACCGCCATTGTCGGTAGCGTGTGAATCCGCGATGACCGGAACCCTGGTTGCGCGAGCACGCCGTCGAGTCGGGGGATCACAAGTCGCTCCCACTCCGCATCGGTCGAGCACACGGACGATGTGTCGGCGTGTTGATCCGACACTTGCTGACCAGACATGCAGGGAGAACCGCTGATGGCCAACGCATTCACGCGTACGAAGTCCGTCGAGCAGTCGATGGCAGACACCGACGAACCCGACCACAGGCTTCGCAAGGACCTGACGTGGCGGGACCTCATCGTCTTCGGCGTGTCGGTGGTGATCGGCGCCGGTATCTTCACGATCACTGTGTCGACCGCGGGCGACAAAGCGGGTCCAGCGATCTCACTGTCGTTCGTGATGGCTGCCATCACCTGTGCGCTGGCCGCCCTCTGCTACGCGGAGTTCGCATCGACGGTCCCCGTCGCGGGGTCCGCCTACACCTTCGGCTACGCCACCTTCGGTGAGTTCCTCGCCTGGATTCTGGGATGGGACCTGATCCTCGAGTTCGCGGTCGGTGCGGCAGTGGTGTCGAAGGGGTGGTCGAGCTACCTCGGAAGCGTGTTCGGGTTCTCCGGCGGCACAGTCGACGTGGGATCACACACCATCGACTGGGGCGCGATCCTCATCGTTGCCGCCGTGACAACGCTGCTCGCGCTCGGGACAAAGCTCTCATCCCGCGTCAGCGCAGTGATCACGGCCATCAAGGTCGGCGTCGTTCTGCTCGTCATCATCGTCGGCTTCTTCTACGTCAAGACCGCCAACTACACCCCGTTCGTGCCTCCGGCAGAACATGCGGCAGGGGACAAGGCGTCCGTGGATTCGACGCTGTTCTCGCTGATGACCGGCGGTGGCGACACGTCCTACGGTTGGTACGGCGTTCTCGCGGCCGCCTCGATCGTGTTCTTCGCGTTCATCGGATTCGACGTCGTCGCCACCACGGCGGAGGAGACACGTAACCCCCGCAGGGACGTTCCGCGCGGCATTCTCGGCTCTCTGTTGATCGTCACCGTGCTCTATGTGCTGGTGACCATCGTCGTCACCGGTATGGCCAACTACAAGCAGCTGGCCAGCAGCGGAGGCGACTCGAAGAACCTCGCCGACGTGTTCGCACTGAACGGTGTCACCTGGGCGGAGAAGGTGATCGCCGTCGGAGCACTCGCCGGCCTGACGACGGTCGTCATGGTGCTGATGCTCGGTCAGTCGCGCGTTGCCTTCGCGATGTGCCGTGACGGGCTTCTCCCGCGCGGCCTGGCCAAGACCAACCCGCAGTTCGGAACGCCTGCACGGTTGACGGTGCTGATCGGCGTCGTCGTCGCCGTCGTCGCGGGATTCTTCCCGATCAACAAACTCGAGGAAATGGTCAACGTCGGCACACTGTTTGCCTTCATCGTCGTCGCCGCCGGTGTGCTCGTGCTGCGCAGGACCCGACCCGATCTCCCGCGCGGATTCACCGTTCCCGGCGGACCGATCATCCCCGTGCTCGCGATCCTCGCGTGTCTGTGGCTCATGTTGAACCTGTCGGCGCTGACGTGGATTCGATTCGTCATCTGGATGGTCATCGGCGTGCTGCTGTATCTGCTCTACGGAATGCGGCACTCCATGGTCGGTCGTCGGGAGCGCGGAGAGGTCAAGGGCGTCACCGACAACGCGACGCCGAACGGGTCGACTTCCGGAGAATCGGGAGAGACCGCCGAGGCGGCGTCTTCCGGTGACGCGCCACGCGGCGACGACCCGACGTCCCGAGCCTGAACGCCGGGCGCCGCTGCGCGCACGCGCCGACGATCCCTCGCTCGGTGGGGGGGTTGGACCACGCAGCCGCGGGTGGCCAGCCTCCGCCTACCGGTCAGGGTTAGATAGCCTCGTGGGTGGAACAACTCACTGCGCGCATCGCGCGCACGCACGGATGGGCCGAGGCGAGCCGCGGGCCCACCACCCTCACATACGCGGGTTCTCGAGGACGAGTGCCTCGGACGACGCCATCACGGACAAGGGGATGACATGACCATGGTGCAGAACGACGCACCGCAGGTGGACACCAAGAACGGCATCGATTTCAAGGTTGCCGACTTGTCGCTGGCCGAGTTCGGCCGCAAGGAGATCGGGCTCGCCGAGCACGAGATGCCAGGCCTGATGTCACTGCGCCGGGAGTACGCCGACGTGCAGCCGCTCAAGGGTGCGCGCATCTCGGGTTCTCTGCACATGACCGTGCAGACCGCAGTACTGATCGAGACCCTCGTTTCGCTCGGCGCGCAGGTGCGCTGGGCGTCGTGCAACATCTTCTCCACGCAGGACCACGCTGCCGCCGCAATCGTCGTCGGCCCGCACGGCACCGTCGACGAGCCCAAGGGTGTGCCCGTCTTCGCGTGGAAGGGCGAGACCCTCGAGGAGTACTGGTGGGCTGCAGAACAAATGCTCACCTGGCCCGATGAGCCGGCCAACATGATCCTCGACGACGGTGGCGACGCCACGATGCTGGTGCTGCGTGGCGCACAGTTCGAGCAGGCAGGTGTGGTGCCGCCCGCAGAAGACGACGATCCGGCCGAGTACAAGGTGTTCCTCGAGTTGCTGCGCAACAGTTTCGCCGAGGACAAGACGAAGTGGACCACGATCGCCGAGTCGGTCAAGGGTGTCACCGAGGAGACCACCACCGGTGTTCTCCGGCTCTACCAGTTCGCGGCGGCGGGTGAGCTCGCATTCCCGGCCATCAACGTCAACGACTCGGTCACCAAGAGCAAGTTCGACAACAAATACGGCACCCGCCATTCGCTGATCGACGGCATCAACCGAGGCACCGACGTACTGATCGGCGGCAAAAAGGTCTTGATCTGTGGCTACGGCGACGTCGGCAAGGGATGCGCGGAATCGCTCGCAGGTCAGGGTGCTCGTGTGCAGGTCACCGAGATCGACCCGATCAATGCGTTGCAGGCTCTCATGGATGGTTTCGACGTCGTCACCGTCGAACAGGCGATCGGCGACGCCGACATCGTCGTGACGTCGACGGGCAACAAGGACATCATCCTGCTCGAGCACATGAAGAAGATGAAGAACCAGGCCATCCTGGGCAACATCGGGCACTTCGACAACGAGATCGACATGGCAGGCCTGGAGAACTCCGGTGCGAAGCGGATCAACATCAAGCCGCAGGTCGATCAGTGGGTGTTCGACGACGGTTCGTCGATCATCGTGCTGAGCGAGGGGCGACTGCTGAACCTCGGCAACGCGACCGGTCACCCGTCATTCGTGATGAGCAACAGCTTCTCCAACCAGGTGATCGCGCAGATCGAGCTGTGGACGAAGAACGACGAATACGACAACGAGGTCTACCGGCTGCCCAAGCATCTCGACGAGAAGGTCGCGAAGATCCACGTCGAAGCGCTCGGCGGCACTCTGACCAAGCTCACCAAGGAGCAGGCCGAGTACATCAACGTCGACGTCGAGGGGCCGTACAAGCCTGAGCACTACCGCTACTGAGCGGCCGTTGCCACTGGTTTCAGGCGATCACGAGTAGGGGGTGTGGGCGACAGTGTCGCCCACACCCCCTACTCGTGTGATCCGTTCTCGACAGCCGGACGTCTCAACACCCCAGGTTTTCTCGACCCCGGTGTTTTTCGACCCCGGTGTTTTTCGACCCCACCGTATCTCGATCTATGTGCTGTACGAGGGTTGGGCGTTCGGGCAGAAGTACCACGTGCCCTGCTCGTTGCTGAACGATGCCTTGTCGGTGGTGGTCCGCGAGGTCTGACTGCAGTCGGTCAGGTGGGTTTCCACGAGCGACTGCGCGACGTCGCCGCTGACCTGTACGCCTGAGACATTGTCGAGCACCACGGTGCCCGGTGCCCGGGGCGCACGGACCTGGTTGCGCAGACCCGTGCACGTGGCGGCTTTGATCTGGTTGAGGTCGCGGGAGTTGTAGGCGTCGATGTAGCGCTGCATCGCTGCCCGAACCGCTGCGGTCTGAGTTGCGTCGGCGGAAGCTCCCGACGGGTCGTCGTCTCCCTGACCCTGCTGCCCCTGCCCTTGCTGACCGGGACCGTCAGGTGCCGTCTCGCCGGTGTCGCTTGGGGCCGCGGTGGTGGTCGCGACGTTCGACGAGGAGTCGGCGACTGCCGACGACAATGCGACGAGCAGGACGGCGCCGAGGGCCACGATCGCGACGACACCTGCGGCGATGCCCGCGATCAGGAGACGGTTGGGTGTCGACCTACTGGTCTGCATGTGCACGAACGGTGAATCCCATCCCGGCAGCTGTCCGGACTGCTGCGGCGAAACGGGGTAGTGCGGCGTCTGGTAGTGCGGCGCGCGGACGTGCGGTGGTGGCGGAGCTGGGTAGGGTGCCTGCGACGACCCGGGATGAGGTGGCGCTTGCCGAGAGGGCGCCGCCCCCGGATGGGGAGGTGTTTCGGCATACCGCGCTGCGTCTGGCCGCGGGGCGGGCCGCTGGCCCCCATCGCCCTCGACGGGCCCGGTCTGCGTCGGGTACTGGCCCTGCATGGGCGTGCCGCGTCCCTGTGGGGGCGGGTAAGTCATGTCGCTCCTTGGCAGACGGTGTCAGTCGAGGTCGAGTTCGAGGTCGAGGTTAGCGAAGAGGTGACGGAATCCGACGCCGCGGTCATTCGGGAATGAGACGCGCCGCAAGGCGCGCAGGTTCCGTCGAATCCAAGGAATCCGTGCCGACTTCGATCCAGGGTGTCATCCAGTTCTGTGCGGCCAATTGCCGGTACACGGCATCGACGCGCGACTGCAGCTCGTCGTCGCGTTCGTAGGCGTCGCGCTGTCGGGAGGGGTCCGACGCCGCGCGTGCTCGCGCCCGCTCCATCGCGACGCTCGCGGGTACACCGAGGAGTACTTGCTTGTCGGGGACCGGGACGTCGAATCTGCCGAACTCGAGGTCGGCGACCCATCGCACGACATCACCTGCGGCATCCTGTTGCAACCGACCCGCGCTGTAGGCGGCATTCGACGCGACGTAACGGTCGAGGATCACGACGTCGACGTCGGCTACCGCCGCACGGATCTGCGCGGCGGCATCTGCGCGGTCGAGCGCGAACAGCAGTGCCATCGCATTCACGCTCGAGCGCAGGTCACCGTGTTCGCCGTGTAGGGCCTCCGCGGCGACGTCGGCGTAGACGGATGCCCCGTATCGCGGAAACGTGAAGGTCGCCACCGAGGCGCCGCGGCGCGCCAGGTCGTCGACCAATCCCGTCACCAACGTGTTCTTTCCCGCACCGTCCAAGCCCTCGATCGCGATCAGCACACCCACGCATGGTAGGCGGCGCGTCGGTGCGAATGCGCGAATCGCGCGTCGGCGCGTCAATCACGACGGTTCGATCACAGAAGTGTCACCATTGAAGCCATGAAGCCTCGCATCCTCGTAGTCGACGACGACGCCGCGCTCGCCGAGATGCTGACAATCGTGTTGCGCGGCGAAGGTTTCGAACCTTTCGTCGTCTCCGACGGAACTCAGGCGTTGACCGCGGTTCGAGAGGTTCGCCCCGACCTCGTCCTCCTCGATCTCATGCTTCCCGGCATGAACGGGATCGACGTCTGTCGGGTGCTGCGCGCCGACTCGGGTGTGCCGATCGTGATGCTGACCGCGAAGTCCGACACCGTCGACGTCGTGCTCGGACTCGAGTCCGGTGCAGACGACTACATGGTCAAGCCGTTCAAGCCGAAGGAACTCGTCGCACGCGTGCGCGCCCGCCTACGCCGCAATGACGAGGAACCCGCGGAACTGTTGTCGATCGGACCCGTCGAGATCGACGTGCCCGCACACAAGGTCACGCGTGACGGGGTGCCCATCTCGTTGACCCCGCTCGAGTTCGATCTGTTGGTTGCCCTCGCCCGTAAGCCGCGACAGGTGTTCACCCGTGATGTGCTGCTCGAGCAGGTGTGGGGCTACCGCCATCCGGCGGACACTAGACTCGTCAACGTGCATGTCCAGCGTCTGCGCGCCAAGGTCGAGACAGACCCGGAGAATCCCGAGGTCGTCCTGACGGTGAGGGGGGTCGGCTACAAGGCCGGCCCGCCGTGATCGGTCGTTCCCGACGTCGCGTCAACAGCACGCTCGGCCGATTCACCCGGGCGGCAGGCGCCATCGGCCACAGGTTCGGCCGCATCTGGCGACGTTCCTTGCAGCTGCGCGTCGTCGTGTCGACGCTCGCGCTGTCCTTCGTGGTTCTGCTGATCCTCGGTTTTGTCCTGATGAGCCAGATCACCGACCGTCTGCTCGAAGTGAAACTGGGCGCTGCGACCGAGGAGGTCGAGCGCGCTCGCGTCGCCGTCGAACGTGACCTCGCCAGCGGCGACGGCAACACGTCGGTGCAGAACCGGCTTCGGCAGACGCGTTCACTGTTGACCGACCGCGACGTTGACACCAGCCAGACGTCGGGGACCGTCGGCACCTTCGACAGCGTGCTCATCGTCCCGAGGTCGGGCAGTGACGGCTCACAGTTCGGGGTCGGACCGATCTCGGAGATCCCGCGCAATCTGCGCGACATGGTGCAGGGCGGTCAGGTCGCCTACCAGTACTCGCGGGTGACGGACGGTGCGGGCGGATCGATTCCGGCACTCGTCATCGGAACTCCCACCAACTCGTCGGTGCCGGGACTCGAGCTCTACCTGGTGTTTCCGCTCACGACCGAGCAGAACACAGTCGATCTGGTTCGCGGCACCCTGCTCACAGGTGGCGTGGTGCTGCTCGGACTGCTCGCCGCCATCGCGTGGCTGGTGTCCCGGCAGGCGGTGATGCCGCTGCGATCGGCGTCGAGAATTGCCGTACGCTTCGCCGACGGGC
Source organism: Gordonia otitidis NBRC 100426 (assembly GCF_000248075.1). Classification (GTDB taxonomy): domain Bacteria; phylum Actinomycetota; class Actinomycetes; order Mycobacteriales; family Mycobacteriaceae; genus Gordonia; species Gordonia otitidis. The sequence goes on from NZ_BAFB01000116.1 coordinate 11,081, forward strand.
GCCTCAAGGAACGTATGCCGGTGCGGGGCGAGGACGACATGGCGCGATTGGCCATGTCGTTCAACGACATGGCCGAGAGCCTGTCCAAACAGATCACGCACCTCGAGGAGTTCGGCGGGCTGCAGCGGCAGTTCACCTCGGACGTCAGCCACGAGCTGCGTACCCCGCTGACCACTGTCCGTATGGCCAGTGACGTCCTCTACGAAGGCCGTGAGGACCTCGACCCCGTCCGCAAGCGTTCCGTCGAACTACTCGACAAGGAACTCGACCGTTTCGAGACGTTGCTCAACGAACTCCTCGAGATCTCCCGACACGATGCGGGTATGGCCGAACTCGCCGCTGAACGGATGGACATGGCGATTCCGATCGACGGTGCGCTCGCGACGGTGTCGCATCTCGCCGCGGACACCGGCACCGAGATCATTCTCGACCTCCCGGCCGAGCCGGTCATCGCGGAGATCGATCCGCGACGCGTCGAACGCATCCTGCGCAATCTGCTCGCCAACGCCATCGACCACGGCGAACGCAAACCCGTCACACTCACCATGCGCTCCGACGGCGACGCTGTGGCGATCACGGTCCGCGACCAGGGCATCGGGCTACGGCCGGGCGAGGAGAAGCTGGTGTTCAACCGTTTCTGGCGGTCGGATCCGTCCAGGTTCCGACGGTCGGGCGGCACGGGCCTCGGTCTGGCGATCAGCATCGAGGACGCCAGGCTGCATCAGGGTCGCCTCGATGCGTGGGGCGAACCGGGTAAGGGTGCGTGCTTCCGGCTGACGATCCCGCTGGTGCGCGGACACAAGGTTCTCGGTAGTCCGCTACCGCTCAAACCGGTCGGTCAGTCGGTTCGCAGTCTGCCGCAGAAGGCGTCGAAACCGAGCGCGTCCAGACCCGACGAGACCAGTGGCTCCGACGAGACCAGTGGCTCCGACGAGGAGCGCTCGCCGTCGGCGACCGCTGAGCTCCCGAGCGCCGGCGGGGGCGGCGAACCGGACGCCGCGACGAGTCCCGGTCCGGCGTCGGAGATCTCCGACGCCGACGATGGGGGGTCGCGGTGAGTGCGTACACCGGAGGTGCGTTGTCCGTCGTCGGGAGGGCGACACACCCGGAGTCGCACCGGCGACGAGGTGCTCGGCGCCTCGCCGCACTGATCGGCGTGCTCGTGACCGCGATCGTGCTCGCGGCGTGTGGCGGTGTGCCGGACAATTCGTCGCCACAGCCCATCGAGTCGTTCAAACGGGAGGGGCCGACCAACGCGGTTCCCGTTCCGCAGTCCGACATGGACCCCGAGGCACTGGTGCGGGCATTCCTGGAGGCGACGGCGTCGCCGACCGACGGACACGCCGCTGCACGTCGGTTCCTCACCAAGCCGTCGTCGGAACAGTGGGACGAGCGAGGCGACTCGATCATCCTCGACGAGATCAACACGTTCGTCGACCAGCGCAGCCAGAACTCGGTGCGTATGCGACTGGTCGGCGACAACGTGGCAGTGCTCAAGTCGAACAGTCAACTGCTGCCTGCCAGCGGGCGCGTCGAGACGACCATCAGCCTCGTCCGCGACGGCGACCAATGGCTCATCGACGGCCCGCTGCCGAATGGTGCGATGATCGACAGGAGTCGATTCGTCGCGACCTACAGGTCGGTGTCGTTGTACTTCACCGATCGCACACATCAGCATCTGGTGTCCGACCCGCGCTGGTTCTACGGCAATCAGGACGCCGACCCGACGATCCTGCTGAACAGGCTGATCGCCGGACCCGCCGAGGACCTCGCCTCGGCTGTCGACAACGGCTTTCCGTCCGGCTCGGCGCTCCGCGGTCAAGCCGCACAGATTTCGGGCGGCGGTGTGCGCGTCGAACTCACCGGACTGGGCACGCTGGGCGTGCGCGACCGGACGTCACTGGCCGCACAGATCATCTGGACCCTGAATGCCGCAGACATCGGCGGGCCGTATGTGATCAATGCCGACGGCGCTCCACTCATCCCGGAACGGAGCGCAGGCTGGCAGCCCGCCGACGTGAAGTCGTTCGATCCGCTCTCGACGCCAAGCACCGACGTCGGTCTCAACATCGTCCGCGACGGTGCGCTGCTCAAGGTCACCGACACCGGGACCACCCCGTCGGGCGGTGACCTCGGCACCAGCCGTGACGTGCGGTCTGCCTCGATCTCGTCGGACGGCGACGCGGTGGCGGCGGTCGTCGCGGCGCGGGGCGGGGCAGGTCTGCAACTCGTGTCTGGACAATACGGCGGCCAGGTGTCCGAACTGGCCTCGGGGACGTCGATCACACGTCCGTCGTTCTCGGGCGCACACGAGAACGACACAGTGTGGGCGGTGATCGACGGTAAACCCGTGCGCGCGGTGCGGGACTCACAGAACTCGAGCGAGGTCGTGTCGACGGTCGATGCGTCCTCGCTCGCCACGGTTGCTCGTGGACCGATCACCGAACTCCAGGTGTCTCCCGACGGCGTCCGTGTCGCACTGATCGTCGGCGGTCAGGTGGTGCTCGCGGTCATA